>NZ_NCAS01000066.1:0-5408 GCF_002255515.1 Acidiphilium sp. 20-67-58
AGCCAGAAAAGTTCCGCCATGTTCCAAGTCCTCCGAACAGACTTGAATCAGACGCCCCGTAGTCATGGCAATAGGTACAGAACCTAGAGCATCATCCGATCAGATGGAATCATTTGATTGGGCAAAGATACTATTTTTATCAATACGATAGAGCGCTACATCCGATCCGAAAGGATCGGGAAGTGCTCTAGCCGTGCCGGCATCACACCGGCGGTTCACCCCGGACCGGCGTGATGCCCTCGGCTGCGATGAGCGACTCGGCCTCACCGGCTGCGGCATCCAGCGCCTCGACATCCGTACCTTTGACAACAACCGCCACCCCGCTGCCGGCCTCGCGGTAGAACGGATAGCTGCCAACGTCGATCTGCGGATACCGCGCCTGGATCGCCGAGAGCCGGGCCGCGATGCTGCCTTCCTTCACCCCGAGCCCATGCACCGCCCGCATCGCGATCGGCGTGCCGCGCGTCAGCACCGTCTCCAGCCCGGTGAACATCGCCTGCATGATCCGCGGTACGCCGGCCATCACATGCACGTTGCCGATGGAGAATCCCGGCGCGATCGAGACCGAGTTCGGGATCGGCACGGCACCGCGCGGCAGCATCGCCATGCGCTGCCGCGCCTCGTTGAACTGCTCACGGCCGAGATGCCGCTCCAGCGCGTCCCAGCTCTCCTGATGCTTTTCCCACGGCACGCCGAAGGCGGCGGCGATGCATTCGCTGGTGATGTCGTCATGCGTCGGCCCGATGCCGCCGGTGGTGAACAAATTGTCATAGGCAGCGCGCAGTTCATTGACCGCGCGGACGATCCGCTCGGCGATATCCGGCACGACCCGCACCTCCTCGAGCCGGTGGCCGAGCACTGCGAGACGACCGGCGATGAATTTCGTGTTCACGTCCTGCGTACGGCCCGAGAGAATCTCGTTGCCGATGATCAGGATGGCGGCGGTGGGGTTGCTGGGCATACAGGTCTCCCGGATCACAGAAAATCGCGCAGCAGCGGCAGCAGCGGACGGTCGGCCGGCGGCATCGGGTATTCATCGAGCCGGTCCGGCGCCACCCAGGCCAGTGCCTGGCCCTCGCGCGGCTCGGGCGTGCCGCTCCAGCGGCGGGCGAGATAGAGCGGCATCAGCAGATGAAACTGGTCATAAGCGTGCGAGGCAAAGGCGAACGGGGCGACATCCTCCTCGCGGAGCCGAATGCCGAGTTCTTCCTCCATCTCGCGCACCAGCGCCTGTTCAGGGGTTTCGCCCGGGGCGAGCTTGCCGCCCGGAAACTCCCACAGCCCCGCCATCTTCTTCCCCGGCGGGCGACGGGCCAGCAGGATGCGCCCCTCGATATCGACCAGCGCGCAGGCGGCCACCAGCACCAGCGGCTTCACGGCAGTGACCGCGGTCGCCGCCACCGGTTCGGGAGCTGCGAGATGGCGCAGCGCCAGCGCCTCCCGCGTGATCGCGTAATGCACCACCGGCAGGCTCGCGCCGGGCTGACCGATGAACTTCGCATGGCCCCGCCCCGTCGCGCTGAACCCGGCGCGTTCGAGCAGCGCGACCGAGGCCGCATTGTCGGCGGCCACCGTCGCCTCGATCATGGTGATCGGCAGCTCGGCGAACCCCCAGTGCAGCAATTCGGCGACCGCCGCCCCCGCATGCCCGCGTCGCCAGAAACGTCGGCCGATCCAGTAGCCCAGCGCAGCGCTGCCCCGCGCGGCATCGAGCCGCAGCCCGGCACTGCCGATCATGCCGCCATCGGCATCGAGAATCGCGAATTCATGAGCGCGCCCGGCCTCACGATCGGCCACCGCCGCAGCCACCCAGGCCTCGGCCGTCTCCAGCGGATAGGGAAACGGCGCTTCCGGCAGCCGGCGGCAGATGTCCCAATCATTGATGAGTTGGTGGAAGCGGGCGGCATCCTCCTGCGTGAGCGGCCGCAGCACGGCGGTTCCGACGGCGTCCCTGGTGGCGATGTCCGGCACGAAAAACCCCCGCACTGTCTCCTGGCCGCTCCGGGATAGCTTGTCCGGGACGCGGCCGAAAGGGCGATCCACGGTTTGACGGTTGATTTGCCGGCCGCGGGCGCGCAATTCTTCCGCCATGGACACCGCGACCCATAAAGCCGAAGAATTCCTTAACGCCGCCACCGGCCGCGCGCGCGCTGCCATGCGTGGCCTTGCGGCAATGCCGGCGGCCCGGCGCGATGGCGCACTGCGCGCCGCCGCGGCCGAGTTGCGCATTCACGCCGTGAACATCCTCGCCGCCAACGCCCGCGACCTCGACAGTTTCGCGGGATCGCCGGCGATGCGTGACCGGCTGCTGCTGAACGAGGCGCGCATCGAGGCGATCGCCGCCGGAATCGAGGCGATTGCCGACCTGCCCGACCCGCTGGCAGGCAGCCGCACCGAATGGACGCGGCCCAACGGCCTCGTGATCCGCCGCGTGCCGCAGCCGCTCGGGGTGATCGGCATGATCTATGAAAGCCGCCCCAATGTCGGCGCCGATGCTGCCGCGATCTGCATCAAGTCGGGCAATGCGGTGATCCTGCGCGGCGGCTCGGAGAGCTATCATTCGAATACCGCGATCTATCTCGCGATGACCAAGGGCCTGCGCCAGGCCGGATTTCCCGATGGCGCCGTGCAGATCGCCCCGAATATCGACCGCGCCTTCGTCGCGGCGATGCTGGGCGCGTCAGGGCAGATCGACCTCATCATCCCGCGCGGCGGCAAGTCGCTGGTCGAGCGGGTGCAACGCGAGGCAAGAGTGCCCGTGCTCGCGCATGCCGAGGGGCTCAACCACACCTACATCCATGCCGAGGCCGATCCGGGGATGGCCCGAACCGTGCTCGCCAACGCGAAAATGCGGCGGACCGGCATCTGCGGCGCCACTGAAACCCTGCTGATCGACGCAGCCATCGCCCCTGCTCTGCTCCCGCGCCTGATCGAGGATCTCGCCGCCCTTGGCTGCACCTTCCGCGCCGACGACCGCGCGCGGGCCATCGTGCCGAATCTCCCCGCCGCGGGGCCCGATGATTTCGACACCGAATGGCTCGATTCGGTGCTTTCGGTCAGCGTCGTCGACGATCTCGACGCAGCACTCGACCACATCTCCCGGCACGGCTCGTCGCATACCGAGGCGATCGTCACCGAAAACGCCGATGAGGCTGGCCGTTTTCTCGCCGGCACCGACAGCGCGGTGGCGATGTGGAACGCTTCGACCCAGTTCTGCGATGGCGGCGAGTTCGGCTTCGGCGCCGAGATCGGCATCGCCACCGGGCGGATCCACGCCCGCGGCCCGATCGGCCCGGGACAGCTGACGACATTCCGCTACCACGTCGTCGGCACCGGCCAGGTGCGTCCCTGAACATTGACCGACTGCCGCGCTTCGGCGACCGCAGGCCACTGCGCATCGGCCTGCTCGGCGGCAGCTTCAACCCCGCGCATGAGGGCCATCGTCACGTCGCGACTGCGGCGCGCCGGGCGCTGCAACTCGATCAGATCTGGCTCATGGTCTCGCCCGGCAATCCGCTGAAGAGCCGCGCCGACATGGCACCCTTCGCCGAACGCTTCGCCTCCGCGACACGGCTTGCCGACGGGCGGCGACTCGTCGCAACGGGGATCGAAGCCGCGCTCGGAACCCGCCGGACCGCCGACACCCTGGCCAAGCTGCGCCGCCGGTTTCCCCGCGCGCACTTCGTCTGGATCATGGGGGCAGACAACCTCGCCCAGTTGCACCGCTGGCACCGCTGGCGTGATATTGCCGCCGCCGTGCCGATCGCCGTGCTGCCGCGGCCGGGCGAAACGCGCGCCGCGCTGGCCGGGCGGGCCGCGGATGTGCTACGAAATGCACGGATCGCTGCGCGCTCGGCGGCGACCCTCGCCGGCAGCCCACCGCCGGCCTGGACTTGGCTGCCCGCGCGCGAAAATCCATTATCAGCCACCGCGCTGCGCGCCCGTGCCCGCAAGGCAGGCGCGTCGCACGGCATTCAAGGAGACCGGCCATAGCCCGCCCGCCGACCCGCTCGACCCCGCCCACCGCCGCACCGCGAAAGCCGGCGGCGAAGCGCAAGCCGCCGCTTCCCGCCGAGGCTGCACCCAAGACCCCAGGAACCCCGCGCAAGAAGGCCGCCATCGCCGGCCCCGCGCCGCAAACCGCACGCCAGCGCCGCAGCGCGGACAAGGCTGCCGAACGGCTCGCGCAGATGGAACAGGTCATCACCGAGAGCCTAGCCGACGACAAGGCCGAGGATATCGTGACGATCGACCTTGCCAGCCGTGCCAGCTTTGCCGACCGGATGGTGGTGGCCACCGGCCTTGCCGACCGGCAGATCGCCGCGATGGCGACCCACCTGCTCGAGAAGCTCGCCACCATCGGCGTCAAGCGCGTGCAGGTCGAGGGGGCCGGCGGATCGGACTGGGTGCTGGTCGATGCCGGCGACATCGTCGTCCATCTCTTCAAGCAGGAAGCGCGCGAGCTCTACGCGCTTGAAAAGATGTGGAGTGCCGATCTGGACGAGCCGGTGTGACGGCTCCGAGCGCCCGGTTGCGCATCGTTGCGATCGGGCGCGATACTAGGGGACCGGAAGCCGATCTCGTCGCCCGCTACGCCGCGCGGCTCCAGCCCCGGCTGGAAGTTGTCGCCCTGCCCGATGGCACCGGAAGCCCGGCTGAGATCAAGCGGCGCGAGGCAGACGCGATCCTCCGCCGCCTTACCGCCGACGATCTGGTCATCGCTCTCGATCTCGACGGCAAGGCGCCTGACAGTGCTACCTTCGCCGCAATGCTCGCCTCGTGGCGCGAGACCGCCCGGCCGCTAGCCTTCGTCATCGGCGGCGCCGAAGGGTTGGAGCGGCGGATCATCGAGCGCGCCGAGGCCGTGCTGTCGCTTGGCCGGCTGACCCTGCCCCATCTTTTCGCCCGCGCCGTGCTCGCCGAACAGCTCTACCGGGCGCAATGCATCCTCGCCGGACACCCCTATCACCGGGCGGGGCGGCCATGAAGACAACATGATTGACTTGCTCCTCCTGTGACGCTACCTCAACGCCAGCCATGGGGCGGCGTAGCTCAGCGGTAGAGCAGGGGAATCATAATCCCTTGGTCGGTGGTTCAAATCCGCCCGCCGCTACCAAGGCTTTCAATTCTGCACAATATATTGGCTCAATGGAACAAGCGACTATGGTCGCATGTGACTAAGGTATTTTTTCTTGCATGGTTCATGGATCCACAGAACCGTGCGGCGCTTGACCTGTCGGTTCACGGTCATGACTGTCAATCATTAGCTCACTTCCCGGTCCTTTCGGATCGGGTTTGGTGCTCTAGGTTCTGGACTCAACTGATCCAAGATGTGACGGCGAGGACGAGGCAAATACCAGCGAGGAAATTTCGTGCGGTTTTGTCATATCGTGTGGCGATGGCGCGCC
>NZ_NCAS01000116.1:0-1394 GCF_002255515.1 Acidiphilium sp. 20-67-58
AGTGTTGAACCCCGACTCGGTGCTGGCAACCGCCGCCAGCGTGCCCGGTGCGACCTCGGGGGCGCAGCGATTCGCGAGAGCGAGGAAATGGGCCGGGGTGATCAGCATTTCCCGTCCTTCCGGCTCGATCTGGCTACCATGCTGTAATTTTTCATAAATTGTATATTGCCAAACCGACCTATATTAGTCAATAAATCATACGAAATATCACATAAAGGATATGTTTTTGCAGGAATCGGCGCGGCATACTTACAATCGGCGTATGGGACGTCGGAAAATGGATGCGCGGGCGATCAACGTTTTGCTGCCAACGGTCGCGTTGGCGGCTATCTCGGACCTGCTCCGAGAGCGAGAAGATCGATCGGAGTTTTTGCGGGAAGCAGTCGAGCTTGAGATCGCGATCCGTTCGTTGGACGTATATCCCGAACTTCTCGGGTATCTGACGGCGAATGAATCTCTGGCTGAGTTCTGCGCGCGGGCAGTTCGTCAAGCTGCCCAGCGGCGTATCAAAATGCTTAAGGAGAACATCGCAGAGGATGAACTCGAATCTCCTAGCCAGGTGTCCGGGCCTAGCGGGACGTCGAGATAGACATGGGCTTAAACATGAGGACGCAATTACATCCTCGTCATGTGATCGTATGTTTTTATAGCTCAATGCAAATTCGGGTTGCAACAGTTCATGGAGATGCACGTTAAAGAGAGCGGCGATCGAGGACATGCGATCAATGGAAACGTTGATCTTTCCATGCTCAACCTTACCGATATAGGCGCGATCCGCCTCGATGAGATGCGCCATGTCGGTCAGCGAAAGACCGAGCGCATTTCGGCCGGCTCTCACATTGTCCCCGAATACGGATCGCTCAGGGGCTTTCAACAAGCGGCCATCGATGGCCGACAGTTCGCCAGTTCTCCTTTTAGGGCTCTGTATCGGCATCTTTGCCGACTCCTCCAGCTTGCCCATGCACATCCGATCCTTATGCCTGACATCTGCTGTTCGCATCGGTTTTCCCGATTCGCGCACATGACTCGACCAATGTCCTGCGATTCAAAACAGTGGGTAAACTTGTCTCATCGCATAGGACGCTTCCTCGAAACCCAAGCTTACCGCGTGATGACGTTGCTCTATTCAAGCACGGCAGCCATCATCGCAGGTGCCCGGATTAGCCAGCGCGAGTCGCGGGCTATGCTTTTCTTTGACACAGGAGGAATGACCGCGAAACACACCTAGAAAAGCAAAATCCCGCCCACAAGGGACGGGATCTGCAAACGACATAGGTTTTTGGCTGTAACCGTGTCCGACAGCGGCAAACTGTGGTCACGAAATCGAATAACGCTCAGCCAAAATGCCTCAGAGCCCTCAAAAATGCAAGCCCTAGCTTGCAAGGGGGAGTCGC
>NZ_NCAS01000067.1:0-5018 GCF_002255515.1 Acidiphilium sp. 20-67-58
AGATTGCGCTTTCTGTAGGCGACGGGGTCGAAGGGCGGAATGGCGCGGCGGTTGGGCATGGGCGAGATCACGGGCCTGGTGCCTTGGCGGGTGAGGAAGGTGCTAAGGTCATCGGCGTCGTAGGCCTTGTCGGCGATCAGCTCTTCTGGTGGCGGTATTGTGGGCAGAAGCGCCCTTGCGCCGCTGATGTCGGAGGCCTGGGCACTGTCGTGAATTTCGTGTATGGGCGGCGGTTGAACATCAGGCCGCCAGGGCCCTTACGAAGCGGTCGCCGAAGATGACGGCGAACTGAGCCTTTGCCATAGCCCATTCTCGAGGTGGCATCACCCACTCTTTTTCGGATCGGTTCAGGATCAGATAGAGCAGCTTGGCCGCGGCCTCATCGCTGGGGAAATGGCCGCGCGCGCGGATGGCCCGGCGCAGCTTGGAATTCAAAGCTTCTATGGCGTTCGTTGTATAAATGATCCGACGGACCTCGCCGGGGAAGGAAAAGAACGGGATGACTTCCTGCCACACCCGGCGCCAGCTCTGGCCGATGGCGGGGTATTTCTGGCCCCATGGACCGGCCTCGAAATCGGCGAGAGCGGCCTCGGCGGCCCTGGCATCAACGGCCCGGTAGATGTCCTTGAGGGCGGTGGCGACCGCCTTGCGGTCCTTGTAGGACACGAAATCCATGGAATTCCGGAGCAGATGGACGATGCAGTGTTGATTTCCACTGAGAAGTGACCCGGGAAGGCCGGATTTTTCCACTGAGATTTGACCCATGTTTGACTGTTTCCCCGTCTGGAAGAGGCGGGGGCGAACGGAGTGTTGGACATGGCGTTTTTGAGCATTATCCGCCGGTGGCATAAGCGTGAGCATGTGCCGATCCGGGAGATTTCACGGCGGCTTGGCGTGTCGCGGAACACAATCCGCAAATATCTGCGGTCTGATCAGATTGAGCCGAAGTTTCAGGTTCCGGACCGGCCGAGCAAGCTGGACCCGTATGCCGAGAAGTTGGCCCTCTGGCTCCGGCGTGAGGGGAACCGGCCGCGCAAGCAGCGGCGGACGGTGAAGCAATTGCACGGAGACCTGGTCAGCCTTGGCTATGACGGCTCCTACAACCGGGTAGCGGCATTTGCCCGCGCCTGGAAGGAAGAATGCAAACTTCTGCAGCAGACCGCCGGGCGTGGCACCTTTGTGCCGCTGTCTTTTGCGCCCGGCGAAGCCTTTCAGTTCGACTGGAGCGAGGATTTCGCTGTCATTGGCAGCGCCCGCGTCAAGCTGCAGGTGGCACATACCAAGCTCTGCTACAGCCGCGCGTTCATCATCCGCGCCTATCTGCTGCAGACGCATGAGATGCTGTTCGATGCGCACAACCACGCCTTCCGGGCGCTTGGCGGCGTGCCGCGGCGGGGCATTTACGACAACATGAGCACTGCCGTGGACAAGGTCGGTCGCGGCAAGGAGCGCAGCGTCAACCTGCGCTTCCAGGCGATGACCAGCCATTATCTCTTCGAGCCCGATTTCTGCAATCGCGCCGCAGGCTGGGAAAAGGGGCAAGTTGAAAAGAACGTCCAGGATGCCCGCCATCGCCTGTGGCAATCCATGCCGCCGTTCGAAACCCTCGACGCCCTCAATGATTGGCTGGAACAGCGCTGCCGGGAGCTTTGGGAGCAGACCGCACATGGCGGCGAGCCAGGGAGCATTGCCGATGTCTGGGCCCAGGAGGTCGAGAGCCTCATGCCCGTGGGGCGGCCATTCGATGGGTTCGTGGAATTCACCAAGCGCGTCTCCTCGACCTGCCTGATCCACCTGGAGCGCAACCGCTACAGCGTGCCGGCTTCTTTTGCCAACCGGCCGGTCAGCCTGCGGGTTTACCCCAACAGGCTGGTGGTGGCGGCGGAAGGGCAAATCATTTGCGAACACCCCCGCGTCGTCGAGCGGACACACGGTCCCGGCCGCACGATTTATGACTGGCGGCATTATCTGGCGGTGATCCAGCGCAAGCCGGGCGCCTTGCGCAACGGCGCGCCGTTCCTGGAATTGCCCGATGCGTTCCGGCATTTGCAGCGGCATCTCCTGCAGCATCCAGGCGGTGACCGCGATATGGTGGAGATCCTAGCCCTGGTGCTGCACCATGATGAGCAACTGGTTCTGATGGCGGCGGAACTGGCCTTGGCCGATGGCGTGCCGTCCAAGACGCATATCCTCAACCGGCTCCACAGGCTGATCGACGGCAAACAGGCGCCGCCGCCAGTCATCACCGCACCACAGGCGTTGACATTGGCCCATGAGCCCAGGGCCGATGTCGAGCGCTACGATACCCTGCGTCAAACCGGGGAGACTCGCCATGCGTCATGATCCCGCCGCGGGTGCGCTCGTCATCATGCTTCGCAGCCTCAAAATGCACGGCATGGCACAGGCCGTCGATGAACTGGCCCAGCAGGGTGCTCCGGCCTTTGAAGCCGCCATCCCGGTGCTCTCCCAGTTGCTCAAGGCCGAGACCGCTGAGCGCGAGGTCCGCTCCATGGCCTATCAGCTCAAGGCCGCCCGCTTCCCGGCCTATCGCGACCTGGCCGGCTTCGACTTCGCCAGCAGCGAGGTCAATGAGGCCCTGGTCAGGCAGTTGCATCGTTGCGACTTCATCGAGCCCGCCGACAATGTCGTGCTCGTCGGCGGCCCGGGCACGGGTAAAACTCACATCGCCACCGCGCTTGGCGTGCAGGCCGTCGAGCATCACAAAAAGCGCATCCGCTTCTTCTCCACCGTCGAGCTGGTCAATGCTCTGGAGCAGGAAAAGGCTCAGGGAAAGGCTGGGCAAATCGCCGGCCGCCTGATCCATGCCGACCTCGTCATCCTCGATGAGCTTGGCTATCTGCCCTTCAGCGCCTCAGGCGGCGCTTTGCTGTTCCATCTGCTCAGCAAGCTCTACGAGCGCACCAGCGTCGCCATCACCACCAACCTCAGCTTCAGCGAATGGGCCGCGGTCTTCGGCGACGCCAAGATGACCACCGCTCTCCTCGACCGCCTGACGCACCACTGCCACATCCTGGAGACCGGCAATGACAGCTTCCGGTTCAAGAACAGCTCAGTGCAGAAATCTCAAAACGAAAGGAGAAAAGCAGCCCTTGACCCCATCATGAAACCCAAATCATAACCAAAAGACGGGTCAAATCTCGATGGAATTCCCGGGTCACTTCTCAGTGGAAATCAACACCCGGCGGTCATCAACCCGAGGCTTGCCGCCAAGCTTCGGCAGCAATGGTTCGATCGCAGCCCATTGAGTGTCGTTCAGCCAGAAAAGTTCCGCCATGTTCCAAGTCCTCCGAACAGACTTGAGTCAGACGTCCCGTAGTCATGGCAATAGGTACATAGCCTAGAGCATCATCCGATCAGATGGAATCATCTGATCGGATAAAGATGCTCTAATTATCAATATGATAGAGCACTACATCCGATCCGAAATGATCGGAAAGTGCTCTAGGCGGGCAACAAGAAAGTAGCCGCCGACTTTCCTCTTCAGTCTTTGGAAGACCGCGTTCACTCTCCTATTTCATTGGGATCTAGTTTTTTATTGTAGATATGTTCATCAATTGCATTACCTAAATCTTTAACAAACTCATCTCTGTCTCCAACAAATATATATCCTATAGAATTAAAACTTCTGATCGGATAATTTAAAATTTTAAACATTTTTAATTTTCTTCTGATCCGAGATATTATGTTATCAACGCTGCGGTCGACGTTTTTACTAACGCGACCACGAACCATAAGGGCTAAACTTCCTCGCGGAATCACAATTCCAGCATTTTCAACTAAAATTGATAACGTTTTATATTCATAAGGCGTAAATGCGATAAAAAATTTTGTACTATTATTAAATATGTCGACATACTTTATTTCTTTATTATTTTCCAAACCTTGCTTATCATTTAAATTTTGACCAACATCATTCCTAACATACATATCTATGCTTTGTTTTAGAAAAGTCATAAATATATTGTTTTTTATCTTCTGACTATCATTGATCGAATACCAATATTCATCTGCACCAAATTTGAATACGGTCAGAGCAAGAACCTCATCATAATTTTCAGACAGAACAACAATTGGCGAGTTTGTTTTGTTTCTAATTTCAATAATTTTTTTGGTTAGACTTATACTATAATTTTTCATGCAAAATAGAAATATGTCTGAAGCATTATTTTTTGATATTTTATTCATTTTTTGAGTATCGCCTTCGAAGATGATGTCGATATCAAAATCATGAATTTCATTCAATACATTATCTATATGATTATCTTCTGACATAAATACTGTAACAGTTTTTTTTATCTTACGGTTATACTTTTTTACGTCATTAATCGACTGTGCGTCATATAGCATTGAATCATCCATAAGCTTTGTTTGGATTTGAAACTAATTACCTATAATCTAATAGTTTACTTTTCTTTTTTTTCCAAAATTCAAATTGTTATTGAAACAATAAAATTAATGTCATGAAATTTGTTATTTATGTCTATAAATTCAAAATATCTTTTTATATTGATCGATACATGAACATCAGCCAAACTATCTGATAAAT
Organism: Acidiphilium sp. 20-67-58; assembly: GCF_002255515.1. Lineage (NCBI taxonomy): Bacteria > Pseudomonadati > Pseudomonadota > Alphaproteobacteria > Acetobacterales > Acidocellaceae > Acidiphilium > Acidiphilium sp. 20-67-58. The sequence continues at coordinate 4,568 of NZ_NCAS01000067.1, forward strand.
CGTCTAAATTTTGATATTTATGACTCTTCAGATATATATGATAATTTTGCATTCCTGCTATGCGATTGTATTTTTGTTGGGCATTCCAATAAAACGGATTGTTCCAACAGAAACAGATAGATAGAGGACAGAAGCCGGCTGAGTGCACGCGGCCTTTGCTGGGCTGTCGGCATCCACCGGCACCAGAATGTCTATCCGGCGGATGTGCAGCTGATCTTCCCGGTCGCAGGCCGCGGTCGCCCACGGGTGCGTCATGTGCCCGACGTCAAATCCATGGCGGCACAAGCGATGCTCGAAGGCACGAAGTGGCGGCAGCTCGGTTGGCGCAAGGGAACAAAGGGGTGTCTGACAACCCGCTTTGCCGCCATGAGGGTACGCATTGCTGATGGCGCGCCCCAGCGAATCGGTTCTGCCGGTGCCCAGCACATGCCGGGAGAGGAAGCCTGGCTGG
>NZ_NCAS01000117.1:0-1616 GCF_002255515.1 Acidiphilium sp. 20-67-58
AAAGAGGTATCCGATCAGCAGGAATGGCCCGATGGCGACGAGAAGGCCCGTCAGTGTTGTCGAGATGAGATACACCGCGAACACGAGGGCAAGGGCGATAAAAAAGACGACAAGAACCAGCTCGATTTCAATGCCAAGCACGTATGGTTCGAGCACGCAGGTCGCGCAGTTTGCCTTTTTGTAGATAATTTGTCCCGCAACCCAAAAATTATTGAAGGTCTGATCGAGGCTTTGTGGGATGTTGCTCGTATTGCCAGATGAAAAGGTGCTGGCGACAAAGCTCGGCAGCGACTTCATGAAAAGCGTCTGGACGTAGGAATCATAAAGCGACGTTGAAGCAATAATGCCCACCACGATCGCCATCGTTGATACCTTTGAGATGCCGTAACGTATATCCAGGCTGCCGGTCATCATGAGGTATCCGAGGATGATGACCCAGATGACCAGGGCAGCGGAAAGAGGCGGTAATGCCGCCGACAACGCGGAGCCAACATCGCTATTCAGTGATTGCAGGAACCCGGTGCTGTACTGGTTATACATAAACTCAAAGATATTGATGGTCGTGTTGGGGACGCTCATTATTTTGAGGTCTTTCCAGCGAGATAAGGCTTGCAAGCTGGAACGGCGTTGTTGCCCGCCGCCAAACAACTGGCCCTGATGCTGGCGTCGAGTTGAGAGTTCGTCTCACGACCACTATTCGGCAGAGGGACGAGTCTGTTTTGCACCGCTGGCGGTGCAATGACGTACACGTAGTAGGCCCCTCCACCTGCGATCACGCCGGCACCAATCAGGGCGTAGATGATGAGTTTCATTGTCCCTGACATGCCGAAGGCGACCTGCTGAATCGTCGTGGCGCTGTTCAGCTGGCTCTGAATCTGCGGAAGTTCTTGCTCGCGGGCTTCCAGCGATTGCAGGTTTTGCGTGGCGATCGCCTCGAAATTCGCGGTCTCATTCGCGCCCTGTTGGATCTGCTTTGAACCGAAATCCGAGCCGGCCGGGATATAGACCTTGTTCATGTTGTAATATTGTTGCGCGAGCGAGCCGACATTGCCGCTCAGCGAGGAGGGCGGACTGATCCCGTCGAGCATGTTTGGCAAGATGCTGGTGTTGGGCACCGTGTCCTGCATGGCATCCCGTCGAGCATGTTTGGCAAGATGCTGGTGTTGGGCACCGTGTCCTGCATGGCCGATTGATCGAGCTGTTGCGCCCATTGGTTCGGATTAACGTTCTGCGAGAGCGCGTTATATGTCGATTTCAGCTCATTATATTGACTGACGAGTTCAGAATATTGCTTCTTGGCTTCATTTAGCTGGTTGACGATTTGTGCCAATGAGGCGCTATCGATCACCGGGACTTGCGCCAAGGCGGGTGAAGCAAAGCCGAGGATGGCGATCGCGCTGGCGATTCCGAGCCGGCGAGAGGGCTTGAGCATTTGGTCCTCCTATTCAACTTCCTCGTGGAACCGCGCCATGAACGCCGGCAGCCAGGCCGCCGGATCGTCGCCGTGGGTGGCGCGTAGCTGTTCGACAAACCCAACCGAGGATTTGCGGCTCGACAGGATCGCGACGAACTCAGGCAGAGCGGACAGGTCGAAATCGATGATCGCGGAGCCGCCA
>NZ_NCAS01000068.1:0-6074 GCF_002255515.1 Acidiphilium sp. 20-67-58
GAAAACACCAATGACAAGACCCAACGCCTCACATGGAACGGCTTTGCTTGCCAGCGTGGTCTTTCTCGGTCTCGCCTCGGCGACCGCGATGGCCGCGCCCTCAGGCAAGATGGGACCAACCAACGCGCCGGCACCACAAAACATGGTAGCAACCAATGCGCCATTCACCGTTGACGGAAAGAACGTCGAGCTGAAAACCTATCTGGGCCATCCGCTCGTGGTCTGGCAGGTCACCACCTGGTGTCCGAGCTGCAAGGCCGGGCTCAAGACCTTCGCACAGCATCAGGCGGAGATCGACAAGTCGGACATCACGATCCTCGTGCTGCGCGACTACCAGAATGGCGGTTATCCTGGTCCCAGCATGCACCAATTTGTCGAGCAGGCCGCGCCGAAGCTCCTGAATGATCCGCATTTTGTGATCGGAGACGACACGAAGGCGTTGTTCAACCTCTACAACCCTCACAAATTTGTCGATGTCTATCAGGTGATCGCGTCGGACGGGCATATCGCGGTGGTTTCCTCGACACCCTCCGCCACTTTCGGCAAGATCGACGGCTTCATCAAGCCAAAGACAGGATCATGATCTGCGCCCTCTATCAGCGCGCGGAGATGGTGCCGCGCGCCTTGCAGATGGCGCTCGGCTCCCGCCGGGCCGTGCTCGGGACAACGGCGTTGTTTCTCGCGGCTCTTGGCTTCTATGCGATGCTCCTGCCCGCGACGAGCACAGGCGGCGCCGTGGGGCTCGTTTCGCTGGACTTTCTTACACCAAACGAGTTCGTCCTTGCGGTCATCATGGCCGCCCTCCTCGCGCTGACGGTGGCGCTCGGCGTCTATGGCCTACGCCACGGAGGGCGGGTGCGCCCGGCCGGCAGCGTACTGGGGGCAATACTTGCAACCTTGCCCGCGCTGCTCTGCTGCACGCCGATCTTGCCGCTCGGCATCGCGGCGATCGCGTCCGTCCTGCCGGCGGCCGGGCAGTTTGGATTCCCGATCCAGGGCTTCATCGCGACCCATGAGGGCGCGATCTACGGGATCGCGATCGCACTGATGGTCTGGGGCCTCTACGGCAGCGCTAAGCGGGCGCTGTCCTGCGCCTGCTGAAGCCGCGTCGGCCATCAGGCTCGGCGTGCAGATTCAGGTAACGCCCTGGGTCAATCGATTTTACTCACGAAAGACAGAGAGCCAGCCGCCGCAAGATGTTCCTTCACATTCCCGCACTTTGGCGGCTTAGCGTGCAGTTTTGAACAAATCGTCCGGTGACCCCACTTTGGCGGCTTAGCGTGCAGTTTTGAACAAATCGTCCGGTGACCCCGTCTTGCCAGTGCCGGAATTCCCCAGAGCGATAATGTTGTCGTGGGCGTTGATGTATTCGCAGCGCGCCAGATCCAGCACCAGCATCTTGTTCAGCGACGGGATTGCGGTGAAGTCAAAGCTATCGAGGCTTTTGACCGCTGGGAAGTGCGCGGCGTGGATCCGCCGCTCTACCAGACGGCGCTCGCGATCGAGCAGTTCCAGCTCCGCCAGTCGCAGCAGAAATTTCGGATGATCGGCACGCTCCTTTGCGCACTCGGCGGCAACCTTGGCATATTCGCGCAGGAAGGTCGGCAGCTTCAGCGCCTTTAGATGATGTGCCAGCAGGACCTGTGGTGCCTCGATCGCGCCGCTCATGCCGCGCCTCGGCTCAGCAGCACGCTGTAATCCGCGGCTGCGGTCATCCGCACATGCGCTGCCGGCAGATAGGGATAGCGCGCAAGATCCAGCCGCGCCGGCCGCTGCTCGACCCGCGCCAGAACCAACTGCTTGACGGCGTCGAAGCCGATAGCACCGAGCCGCATCGCCTCGATCACCGCAGCCGAGACTATCGTCTCCGGAAACACCTCCATCAGCCGCAGGATCTGGATGAACTCGCGCTTGCCGCGGTTCCCCATCCGCGCCTCCAGGAGCCGCCGGATCCGCTGGAACCCTTCAGGAAGAGCCCAGTTCTGCAACGGCGCCGCCTGATCCAGTGCCCCAGGCTTCTGTTCGATCAGTGCCAGATAATGCAGCGGATCGAAGATGAACGCGCCGCGGCCATAGACCCGCTCATGGCGAGCGATGATCTCGGCGCCGGCTATGATCAGCACCCGATCGACAAACCCTTTGACCAGCACATCCCGGAAGGCATACGCCGTCGGCACCGAGTAATCATTCATCCGGTAGCGCACCAGCGCCGTCGACGAGGCCCGCGCCGGCTTCTTCTCGCAGGGCTCGAACCTTCCCGCCGGCAACACCTTCAATGCCGCCAGATCGCGCAGCAGCCGCTCGCCGATCGTCTCCTCATGGCGGCCGGCATGCTCATCCTGCCGGGCCAGGCAGCGCGCCTCCAGCGCCGCGTTCAGCGCCTCAAAGCTCGCCGCATGCGGCAGCGGCGTCATGAAGCTCCGCTGCGTGTACTTCACCAGCCCCTCGACTTTCCCCTTGTCGTTGCCTTTGCCGGGGCGACCGAACCGGTCCTTGAACAGGTAGTGGCTGATCAGCTCGGTGAAGGCGCGCGTCCGTGTGCGTCGCCCATCGCCAAGGATCCGCGCCACCGCCAGCTTGGTGTTGTCATAGAGGATCGACAGCGGCACCCCGCCAAAGAAAGCAAAGGCCGACACATGGCCATCCAGAAATGCCTCCGTCGTCTCCGCCGGATATGCTTTCACGAAGGGCGCGTCCGAATGCGGCAGGTCCATGCAAAACACATGCATCACCGTCCGCACACCGCCGATGAAGCCAATGCACTGGCCAAAATCCACCTGCGCATGCCCAGGCGGATGCGACAGCGGCACGAATGCCTCGCGCAGCCGCAGCCGCGCCGGCCGAACATAGTCCTTCACCACCGTGTAGCCGCCGGTATAGCCATGTTCGTCGCGTAGGCGCTCGAAGATCCGCTGCGCCGTGTGCCGCTGCTTCACCGGCGCATCCTTGTCCGACACCAGAATCGCATCGATCACCGGAACCAGCGGACCAAGCTTCGGCTTCGCCGGCGGCTGCTCACGCCGATATCCAGGCGGCACCGAAAACCGGCAAATTTTCGTAATCGTCTCCCGGTTCAGACCGAATACCCGTGCAGCCTCCCGCCGGCTCCGTCCCTCGACAAACACAAATTGCCGAACCGCCGCGTAAACCTCCACCATGAACACCCCCCGTCGCCCCTCCATCTGGAAAGAGGCAACCCTACAAGTGGCTGGTTTTTGCGCCGCCACGCAGCAGCATTATTGCCGCCGCTCCGTGGCCTGGTTTCGCACCGCCGCATACAGTTTCTGGCGCTCGGCCTTGCCGGGTCACCGTTCCTGGCCAGCTACCTGCCGTTCGGCTGGGACGGCACCGTCACCTCCATCGTCATGGACCAGCCGGATCGCTGGGATGCCGGGGCGGCGCTGATGAAGGTGGCGAACCCCGAGGCGTGGGACACTCTCGCCGCAGACAGACGCTTGATCACCGGCAACAAGGCCAGCGCCAAAGCCGTCAGTCAGTGCCAGACACAGGTCGCCGCCACCCACAAGCCTCAGCTATGCCAAATCACCGGCCAGCCGGGAGCGTGAGTGTCAGGCAACTTTGCCCGCGGCGGATCGGGCAGACAGGGGTGAACCGCACGGAAGTCGAGGACGATTGACCGGACCGAAAGAGTCGCCACACCGAGACGGTGGTGGCAGTCTGGGGCGGAAAGGAGAGCCGCATGCCTGTATCGAAAAAGCCACGGAAAAAACCGCTCCGGAAATCCCGCGGCGGGGATCAGAACAGGGCCATGCCCTCGCTGCCAGACCGGCGCGGCGTGGAAGGGATGATGGCGGGGCTGTTTGAGCAGGCGACAGGCGACGATCCGATCTCGGCCGCCCAGAACGTCATGTATCGAGCCTGGGAAGCGACGGACCGGCGGGCGCGGATCAGGCTGGCGAAGCAGGCACTGACGATATGCCCCCACTGTGCGGACGCCTACGTGCTTCTGGCAGAAGAAGACGCCCGCTCGGTTGAGCCGGCATTGGCCTATTATCGGCTGGGAGTCGAGGCGGGCGAAAAAGCCATCGGGCCCCAAGGGTTCCGGGAGTATGCGGGGCATTTCTGGGGGTTTCTTGAGACCCGGCCGTATATGCGGGCGCGGCAAGGTCTTGCGGTCGCGCTCTGGGCGCTGGGCCAGCATCAGGAGGCGATAGGGCATTGCCAGGCGATGCTGGAGCTCAACCCGAACGATAACCAAGGCATCCGCTATCTGCTGGCCGGCTATCTTCTGGCGCTCGGGCTTACGGATGCCCTGAAACAACTGCTCGGCCAGTTCGAAGACGACGGCACCGCGATGTGGCTTTATACGCGGGCGCTGCTGGCCTTTCGGGAGAACAGTCCGGAGGCGGACAGGCTGGTGGAAGCAGCCTGGTCGGAAAACAGCTATGTGCCGGAGTTCCTGTCTGGACGACGTCCGGTGGTCGCCTCACAGGACGGCTATATCACGCTGGGGGGAGAGGATGAGGCCGGCGAATATGTCAAGGACAACGGAGAAGCCTGGCGCGCCACCCCCGGCGCCATCGAATGGTTGAACCAGGTCGCAGCTGCCTTGGTACCGAAGCGGCAGGGCGGGCGGCCAGGTAGAAGGTGAGAACCGGAACTCTCTGCGTTTCTGGTAGGGCTTGCTGTTTCTATAACAGCCACGGCGCCGGTTGCTCGATCGGCCTGGACATAAATCGGTGGAAATCGAATAAAACCCGCAATCCGATATGTGGTGCCGCCACATGCGACGTCACTACTTGCGTAAGTTAGTGACATCGTATATAGCGCCACTATGTTAAGGGTGGTTATAGACACGGATGTTCTGATTTCGGGTTTTATTTCACCGGAAGGTGCATCACGACAGCTTGTGCTTGATGCGCTCGATGAGAAATTCGCGCTTTTGCTTTCGACGCCATTGCTGGTGGAGTATGAATCTGTCCTCCGTCGGCCACAGCATTTAGCCAGGGCGAAAGCGACGGACGCGGACGTTACGGAAATTCTGGACGCCCTGGCAGGCATCTGCGTTCCGGTTGCTTTTGACTATAATTGGCGCCCGACCGGCGCCCATGCTGACGATGAATTGGTCATCGAGACGGCGATCAATGGACACGCGGACGCGCTCGCGACGTTCAATTTGAAAGACATGCGGGATACCGGCGCGCGCTTTGGTTTCCGTGCACAGCGGCCAGGTCCCCTAATCAGGAGTATGAGAGCATGAGCAATGTAAAAATCCAACTTCGGTTGCCGGAAGACATGAAGGATGCCGCAATGCGGCAGGCGTCAATGTCGGGCATCAGTATGAATTTATTCGTCGCTACGGCCGTTGCCGCTCGCGTTGGGGCACAGTCGGAGGCCGAGCGGTACTTCGCTGCCCGGGGGTCCCGCACGACCCCCGCCCGTGCCAAAGCCTTGTTGAGCCGTCTTGGAACACCTGGCAGCCTGCGGGATGACGATCATCTCGATGCACCCGACGAAGTCGCATAACCTGGATATCTCTACACTGATCGCAATAAAGGCTTATGCGACGTATTTCACAGGGCTCGATGCGGCTGACTTGGCAACGGCAATTCGTGAATGGTTGTCGAGATATACCGAGGGCAACGTCCCGGAGACAGCCGGCATGCCATGGCAAACATGGGCACAGACCGCAGGGAAGATCCTTGAGTGCATTGGCTTAGTAACCGCATTCAAGGGAGTTCACAAGGCACAGGATTGCCGGATCATCGTGAATGTGGGCAAGTGAATTGAAGAAAACAGAGATTTTCGTAATCTGGGGAAGTTGTGGCGTTTCGCGGTGAGATCATGAGAGACACTTGCGTCATTTTTCACTAAAATGACAAAATATACTCAAAATCGTTAGTCGTGGTGTTCAAGTGCGGGACAGGGGGAATTCGATTCAAGATGCCGAACCTAATAAGAGGTATTGTTGCGCCTTTCGCACGCCCGGTCTGGCGCCGGATCCGTGCTCGGATGGAAACGAGGCTAGCTCCGGTAGACGCTCGTCTGGCGGCGATCGAAGCGCGCCTCGACTCGTTCGGTAGCAGGCCCGATGTCGATCCTAGGATCCTAGC
>NZ_NCAS01000030.1:0-28073 GCF_002255515.1 Acidiphilium sp. 20-67-58
CCATCGCCACACGATATGACAAAACCGCACGAAATTTCCTCGCTGGTATTTGCCTCGTCCTCGCCGTCACATCATGGATCAGTTGAGTCCAGAACCTAGAGCATCATCCGATCAGATGGAATCATCTGATCGGATAAAGATGCTCGACTTATCAATATGATAGAGCACGACATCCGATCCATCAGGATCAGAACGTGCTCTAGACCAGCCGCAGCACCGCTTTCACCATCATCCGCACCCGCTTCGTATAGGGCGGGAACAGCATCGGCGTTGCCGAGGCGACATCGCGCAGCACCGCGCGCTCGTGGCTGAAGGCGCGGAAGCCGTAAATCCCGTGCGCGTTGCCGATCCCCGAATTGTTCACCCCGCCGAAGGGCAGGTTGCCGTGCATGAAGTGCAGCATGGTGGTGTTGATGCCCACCCCGCCCGATGATGTCTCGCCGATCACCCGATCGATCACGCGCTGGTCGCGCGCGAAGATGTAGAGCGCGAGCGGCTTCGGCGCCGCGTTGATCGCCGCGATCGGCCCGGCGATGTCGCGGAACGGGATCACCGGCAGCACCGGGCCGAAGATTTCCTCCTGCATCACCGCAGACTCCCGCGGCGCACCGGAAACGAAGGCCGGCGCGATCAGCCGCCGCGCCCGGTCCGCCGCCCCGCCCTCGACAGTCGCGCCCTCGATCGTAGCACCCCGGCCGCGCGCATCGTCGAGCAGGCGGAGGATGCGGTCGAAATGCCGCTCGTTGATGATCCGTCCGTAATCCGCGCCGGGCGGCGCGCCATACATCCGCGCCGTCTCCGCCCGCACCCGGCGCACCAGCTCGTCATGCACCGCCTCGTGGACATGAAGATGATCCGGCGCGATGCAGGTCTGCCCGCAATTGGTGAACTTGCCCCAGGCGATCGCCTTCGCCGCCCGCGCCAGGTCCGCCCCTTCATCGACGATCACCGGAGACTTGCCGCCAAGCTCCAGCGTCACCGAGCTCAGATGCCGCGCCGCCGCCGCCATCACCACCTTGCCGATCGCCGGGCTGCCGGTGAAGAAGATATGGTCGAACGGCAGGTCGAGCAGCGCGGTCGCCACCGCCGCATCCCCCTCGACCACGGAAACCTCCTCGGGCGGGAAGGCCTCGGCGAGCATCCCGGCAAGTGCCGCGGAGGTCGCCGGCGCCATCTCCGAGGGTTTCACGATCGCGGTATTCCCCGCCGCGATCGCCGAGGCCAGCGGGCCGAGGGCGAGGTTCACCGGATAGTTCCACGGCGAGATGATCAGGCACACGCCGCGCGGCTCGTGGCGGATGCGCGCCCGCGTGCCGAGGGTGGCCAGCGTCGGCGCCGCGCGCTGCGGCGTCATCCACGCTTTCAGATGCCGCCGCGCATGGCGGAGTTCCGCGAGCACCGGCAGGATCTCCGAGAGGTCCGCCTCCGTTTCGGGCTTGCCGAGATCGTCCTGCAAGGCGGCGTAAAGCCTTGGGCGCCAGGCCTGCACCGCTGCCTCCAGCGCCCGCAGCTTGCCGATCCGCGCCGCCGCATCCGATCCGCGCAGCGCGAGCGCCCGCGCCCGCTGGCCGGCGAAGATCGCCTCCAGCCCCGCGATCCCGCCCGATATCGTCGTCCCGATCACGTCCATCCCTACTCTCCTCGCTGCGGTTGCCTCAGCCCGTCGCCGCCGGCGGCGCGTTGCGCGCGGCGCGGATGAACCCCGCCGCCTTCTCGCCGATCACCATGCAGGGCGCGCTGGTGTTGCCGCCGATCAGCCGCGGCATGATCGAGGCATCGGCCACCCGCAGACCGTCGATCCCGCGCACACGCAACCGGTCATCGACCACGGCCATCCCGTCCTGGCCCATCCGGCAGGTGCCCACCGGATGATAGATGGTTTCCGCCCCGGCGCGAATGAAATCGATCAGCGCCGCATCGTCCTGTCGCGCCGGCCCCGGATCGATCTCCCGCCCGCCGCTGAGGGAAGCGATCGCTGGGCTCGCCATGATCCGCCGGCCGAGCTTCAGCCCCGCGAGCAGCTCGCCGAGATCGTCCGGATGGCTGAGATAGGCGGGATCGATCACCGGCTCGGCGAACGGATCGGCGGAGCGCAGCGTGATGCTGCCGCGGCTCTTGGGCCGCAACTGGCAGCAATGCAGCGTCATCCCATGCCCCCAGACCGGCTTGCGCCCATGGTCGCGCAGGATCGTCGGCAGGAAATGGAACTGGATTTCCGGCCGCCGCGATTCCGGCGTCAGCCGCGCGAAGCCGCCCGCCTCCGCCGCGTTGGACTGGAACATCCCGCTCCCATTGCGGCGATATTCGAAGAACGCCGCAATCGCGCGCGGCAGGGTGTTGCCCGCCACCCCGATGGAATTGCCGCTCCGGTCGGGCACGATCACCGAGACGTCGAGATGGTCCTGCAGATTGGCGCCGACGCCGGGAAGCTCATGCACAAGCTCCACCCCGGCTCGCGCCAGCACCTCCCGCGGGCCGATGCCCGAGAGCTGCAGCAGTTGCGGCGAGTTGATCGCCCCGCCGCACAGGATCACCTCCCGCCGCGCCGCGATCCGCCGCATCGTCCCGCCGATCCGCACCTCGACGCCCACGGCCCGTTTTCCTTCGAGCAACACCCGCGCGACATGCGCGCCGGTCTCGATCCGCAGGTTCGCCCGCTGGCGTATCCCGTCGAGAAACGCGCGGGCGGCGGAAAACCGCCGGCCCTGCTTCTGCGTCACCTGATAGGGACCGACGCCTTCCTGCGCCGCGCCGTTGAAATCCGGGTTGGCCGGCAGCCCGGCCTCGACGCCGGCGCGGATGAACGCCGCCCCGAGCGGGTTCGGGTTGCCGAGATCGGCGACATTCAGCTCCCCCGCATCGCCGTGGAACGCATCCGCCCCGCGCTCGTTGCGCTCCATCGCCCGGAAGAGCGGGAACACATCCTCCCACCCCCAGCCCGGCGCGCCGAGATCGCGCCACTCGTCATAATCCTCCGGATGGCCGCGCATGTAGATCATCGCATTGATCGAGGATGATCCGCCGAGCGTCTTGCCGCGCGGCCAATATAGCCGCCGGTTGTTCAGTTCCGCCTGCGGCGCCGTATGGTAATACCAGTTATAGGTCTTGAACCGCAGCAGGCCGACAATGCCGAGCGGGATGTCGATCATGCGCGAATGGTCCGGCTTCCCGGCTTCCAGCAGGCAGACGCGAACCTGCGGATCGGCACTCAGCCGGTTGGCGATCACCGCACCGGCAGACCCCGCGCCCACCACCACGTAATCGAAACTCTCGCTGCTCACGGCTTGCATCCTCCTTCGCCGGCCGGGTGCGCTGCGCACCCTGCGATCATCCTGTCAGATGATTCCATCCGATCGGATGATGCTCTATATTGTTGATAACCAGAGCATCTTTATCCGCTCAGATGAGTCCATCCGATCGGATGATGCTCTAGGCCCGCGTCTCGTCCGCCTCCGGCTCCAGCAGCCAGCGGCCGACCCGGTAGCGGAACTGTTCGGGCACGAACCAGTTGGGCTCGTGGCCGAGCAGCTTCTGGAAAAACCCGGCGGAGAAGGCGTGATCCTCCTGCGCGTTCTCGCGGAACGACCACCACGAACGCAGATCCCCGACCCCCGGATCGATTGTGGTGGCGACATGATATTCCTGTTCCAGCGTCGCCGAATGGACGGTGAGGCAGAAGATCATGCAGGCATAGGCTTCCGGCCAGAACCCGCCGGGCATCTCGCGCCGCGCCCGCATCGGGCTGCCGCTGGTGCGGATCGGCAGGTCGGAGACCAGTTCGCGGAAGGCGAGCGAGGAGGCGAATTCGAGAAACGCCGCCCGTTCTTCCTTCGGCACCGGCCGCTGCCGGTCGAGCGCCTCCAGCCAGCGGATGAAGATCTGGGTCAGCTTGCTGTCGTCGATCTCGAAGGCGCAGCCAAGCTCCTCGCCGACGCGGCCGACCACCCGGGCGAAGGCGGCCCTGAACCAGCGCAGCCGGCGGGCGGCGACGCGCAGCGGCTCGTTGGTGGGCGGCAGGTCCGCCCGCGAGAAGACCGGCTCGTCAGACATTGTTGCGATACTTCTCGAGCAGCGCGACCAGCCCGGTCTCGTCCCGCTCGGCAAAGACGAAGGCGACGCGTTCGGCGATGGCGGCGGCGATGTCGGCGGCCGAGATCAGCGCCGCCTCGCTCTCCTCCGGGCTGCGTGCGACCAGCAGCCAGAGCATCACCGCGAAGATCGTCACCGGTCGCACCGCCGGTGCGGCGACGACGCAGCGCGGATCGACATGCGCGCCGCGGATCACCTGCCGGTCGACCAGCTGCATCGCCAGCCCCGCCGCGAGTTGCCCGCCGCTGGCCTGGCGCCGCCCGGGCAGCACCTGCCAGCGCTTCACCGCCTCGCGCGCGGCAAGCTCGCTGACGAACAGCGTGTCCGAGCCGATATGCTTCAGCACGAGGCTGAGCGCGGTATACAGCGTCGAGGCGAGCGAGGGGCCGATCGGCGCATTGCCGTGCAACTCGTCGAGCGTGGTGGTCAGGTCCTCTTCATGGCCGAAGGCCTGGCGCGCCGCGCGCGAGGCCATCCGGTCGAACTCCTCGGCGATCCGCTCCATCTCCGCGATCACCGCGGTCGCCAGCCGGGAAGCGATGCACATCTCGCCGCCGCCCATCGCGCCGCCGGCCACTTCCCGCGCCGTCTCTCCCCCGCGCCGGACGACGTGCCGCAGGCGCCGCAGGCCTTCGCGCAACGGCAGGGGATCGGGCTGAAAGGGCAGGTTCATCGCCATAGCCATCCATCGACTTGAACATTGACCGGCATATCACAGGCGGCGTGCGGTGCCGAGATGGCCCGCACCCTCAGATCAGCGTCACAACCTCCTTTGCCCGCAGCACCGCGGCCGGGGTCATGCTCAGCTCGGTCAGGCCGAGCTGCACGAATCGCGGAATGAGATCGGGCCGCGCCGCCGCCTCGCCGCACATGCACACCGGAATCCCCGCCCGCTGGCCTGCCGCCGCCACCATCTCGATCGCCCGCATCACCGCCGGATGATCCGGCCGGTTCAGCCCCGACACGCGCGGGTTCATCCGGTCGGCGGCCATGATGTATTGGGTGAGGTCGTTGGTGCCGATCGAGAAGAACGCGACCTCGGCGGCCAGGCTGTCGGCCAGCAGCGCCGCCGCCGGGGTCTCGATCATGATGCCGAGCGGAGGCACCGCGTGCGGAATGCCGGCGGCGGCGAGTGCCGCCCGGCAGGTCTCGATCAGGGCGCGGGTGCGGCGCAGCTCGCCCGGGTCGCTGACCATCGGCAGCATGATCCGCAGGTTGCCATGCACGGCGGCGCGCAGCAGGGCGCGCAGCTGCACCGCGAACAGCTCCGGCCGGTCGAGGCAGTAGCGCAGGCCGCGCCAGCCGAGGAACGGGTTGTCCTCGGCCGGAATGTCGATCCCCGGCACCGGCTTGTCGCCGCCGACATCGAGGGTGCGGATCGTGACGTGATGGCCCGGAAATGCGGTCGCGAGGCGCGCATAGGCCGCCACCTGCTCGTCCTCGCCCAGCGGGCGGCGCGCCTCGATGAACAGCAGCTCGGTGCGGAACAGCCCGATCCCCATCGCGCCTTCCTGCCGCGCCACCCCGATTTCGCCGACCGAGCCGAGATTGGCGGCGATCACGATCGCCTCGCCCGCGCGGGTGCGCGGCGCGACGTCGCGGAACCCGGCAAGCGCATCCCGCGCGGCGCTTTCCCCGCGCGCCCGCGCCCGCAGCGCCGAAAGCGTCGCCGCGTCGGGGTCGATCACCACGTCCCCGCAGCTGCCATCCAGCCCGATCATCGTGCCGTCCGCCACCTGTTCCAGCCCGGCAATGCCGAATACGGCCGGAATCCCCCGGGTGCGGGCGATGATCGCGGCATGGGCGGTGGCGGCGCCGCGCGTGCAGACGATGCCGCCGATCCGCGCGCCGGGCGCGCGCGCAAGATCCCAGGCGGTCAGTTCGTCGGCGATGATGATGGCGCCTTCCGCGATCGTCGCGATCGAGGGGTCCTGGCGGCCGAGACAGGCAAGGGCGATGGCGCGCGAGACGCTCAGCACATCCTCGGCGCGGGCCTGCATGTAGGCGTCGCTGAGGCCGGCGAAGGTGGCGGCAAGCTCGCCGCCGGCATCTAGCACGGCGGTCACCGCGTCCATCCCCTCGGCGATCCGCAGCCGGATGGCGGCATCGAGATCGGCGTCGCGCACGATTTCGACCAGCGCCGCGGCAATCCCGCCGATCTGCGCATCGTCGCTTTCCGGTGCGAGGGCGGTGCACTGCCCGAGTGAAGCTGCCGCCCGCGCCACCGCTGCGTCATACCGCGCCGCCTCGGCGGGGCGCGCGGCTTCCGGCACATGGTGATGTGGCGGCTCCAGCGTCTCGGGAAAATACCGGAAGGCCGGGCCGAGCGCCACGCCGGGGCTGGCACCGGTGCCGCGCCGCGCTGCCGGCGCCAGCGGTGCGGCCGCGCTGCCCGCAGCACCGGGCGATGCGGTGTCATGCGCGGCCGGGGGCGCGAGCGGCGATGAAGTGCCCTCGTCCTCGGTTTCGAGAAACCGCGTCAACTCCTCGAGCGCCGCCGCGGCATCGGCGCCCTCGGCGCGCAGCACGATCTCGGCGTTTTCCTTCACCGCGAGCAGCATCAGCTTCACCGCGTTCTTGGCGCTCGCGCTCTTGCCGCCATGGTCGAGCCAGAGCTCCGCCGCATAGCCCCGCGCCCGCTTGACGAACTGCGCCGCCGGCCGCGCGTGCAGCCCGTCGCGGATGCGGACGATGACGCGGCGTTCGAGGGTCAGATGATCGTCGCTCAACATGCAACCTCCGCGCGGTCCGGGTGGCTCGGCAGCCGCCCCTGCGCGCCGCGCAGGGTCTCGGCCAGGATGTCGGCAACCGCGCCGGTCGCCTCAATCTGCGGCATGTGGCCGCAGTCATCAAGCAGGTGCAGGGCGAAGCGCCCCGGCGCCGCGAGCGCGTGCCGCCAGGGAATGATCCGGTCCTGCCGCCCCCAGACGATCCGCGCCGGGGTGGCGATGGCGCCGCCCTGCCAGCGCAGCCGGGCCGATTGCGTGCCGTCGGGAAAGCACGCCGCAGCGAGGCGCCGGCGGAAGTCGCAGCGCTCTGGCGCTTCGCCGCCCTCCAGCGTCGCGCGCAACAGCGCGGCATCGGCGCGGGCGGGGTCTGCGAACAGACGCTCCATCCAGGGACGCAGGCTGTCCGGCGCGCGGGCGCGCAGGATCCCGTCAAGTGCTGCGGTGTCGATCTCGGCGCCGAGCCCGGCCGGGGCAAGCAGCACCAGCGAGGCCGCGTCGATCCGCCCATCGAGGGCGATCCGCGCCGCCAGCGCGCCGCCGAGCGAATGGCCGACCAGATGCGCGGCGCCGATGCCCTCCGCTCGCAGCCCGGCGATCGCGGCCTCGGCCAGCGCCTCGAAGGATGCCTCCCCGCTGTCGGGTGCCGCGCCGTGGCCGGGCAGGTCGAGGGCCAGCAGCGGCGGACAGGCCGCGCCGGCGCGCTGGGCGAGGGCCGCGATCAGCCCGTTCCAGGCCAGCGCCTCGGAGGCGAAACCGTGCAGGAACACCACCGGCGTAACATCCCGTCCGCCATCCCGCCCGCCGGCCCGCCGCACCGGCAGCAGGCCCGCGCGCGCCGTTGCGGCCGGCCGCGCCGCCCGGGACGCTGCATCCCGCGTGTGGCGGGCGACATCGAGCCGGGTGATCCGTCCGCGCGGCCCGGAGCCGGCGATGGCGGCGAGGTCCATCCCCTCGCTGCGGGCGAGCCGCCGCGCCAGCGGCGTTGCCCGCAGCAGTGCCGCGTCATCTGCCGCAACGGGTGCGGATATCGGCGCTGGCAGGGGCGCGGCCGGCGGCACCGGTGCCGGCGCGGAATCCGGTCCCGCGCTTGCGGCAGGTGCCGCCGCGGGTGCCGCCTCGCCGGGGGCGAGCAGATAGGCGACCACGCTGCCCACCGCGATCTCCCCTCCCTCCGGCCCGGCGACGATGTGCAGGATTCCCCCGGCGGTTGCCTCGATTTCCATCGCCGCCTTGCTGGTCTCGATCTCGAACAGCGGCGCGCCGGGCGTCACCGCCTCGCCCTCCTGCACGAGCCAGCGGGCGATCCGCCCGGCCTGCATGTCCATGTCGACACGCGGCAGGATGATCTCGACGGCCATGGCTATTCTCCGCGCTCGATCAGCCGGGCGGCGGCTGCCTCGATGTCCTCGACCTGCGGCACCGCGGCGCGTTCGAGGCCGGGCGCGTAGGGGATCGGGCAATCGGCGCCGCCAAGCCGGCGGATCGGCGCGTCCAGCCGGTCGAACGCCGCGCTCTCGGCGATGGCAGCACTGATCTCGGCGCCGATCCCCAGCATCTTCACCGATTCATGGACGCAGAGCAGCCGCGTCGTCCGGGTCACGCTGTCGATCAGCGTCGCGGTGTCGAGCGGGCGGAGCGAGCGCAGGTCGATCACCTCGGCCTCATGCCCCCGCCCGGCGAGGCGTTCCGCCGCCTCCAGCGCGCGATGCACCATCAGCCCGGTGGCGACGATGGTCAGATCCCGCCCGGGACGGCGGATCACCGCCTTGCCGATCGGCACGCGATAGGCCTCGGAAGGGACCGGGCCGGCCATCTTGTAGAGCAGCTTGTGCTCGAAGATCACCACCGGATCGGGATCGTCGATCGCGGCGAGCAGCAGCCCCTTGGCGTCGTGCGGGGTGGCGGGCTGCACCACTTTCAGCCCCGGCACATGCGCGAACCAGGCTTCGAGGCTCTGGCTGTGCTGTGCGGCGGCGCCGGTTCCCGCGCCCGCCGGCATGCGGATGACCAGCGGAACCGAGGCATTGCCGCCGAGCATGTAGCGCAGCTTGGCGGCCTGGTTGACGATCTGCTCCATCGCCAGCGTGGCGAAATCCGAGAACTGGAATTCCAGCACCGGCCGGCTGCCGGCCAGGGCCGCGCCCACGGCGACGCCGGCAGCGCCAAGCTCGGCGATCGGCGTGTCGATCACCCGGTCCTCGCCAAAGAGATGCACAAGATCCCGCGTCACCTGGAACGCGCCGCCATACACGCCGATATCCTCGCCGAGCAGGAACACACGCGGATCAGTCTCCAGCGCGCTGCGCAGCGCCTCGTAGATCGCATCGGCATAGCTGATCTCGCGCCGCGCCGCCGCCTCCGGTGCGGCATCGAGGCTGACGATGGCGTTCATGCCGCGATCCCCCCGGCATAGACATCGCGCGTCACCTCGCGCGGGTCCGGCGCGGGACTGCCCTCGGCAAAGGCGATCGCGGCGGCGATCTCCGCCTCGACGCCCTCGCGCAACGCGGCGATGCCGGCCGCATCCAGCACACCGGCATCGAGCATCGCCCGCTCAAGCCGCTGGATCGGGTCGAGCCCGCGCCAGTGCTCGATCTCCTCCTTGGTGCGGTAGCGGTTGCGGTCGCTGCGCGAATGGCCGCGCAACCGATAGGTTTCCGACTCGATCAGGCTGGGCCCGTGGCCGTCCCGCGCGCGGGCGATCGCCGCTCCCGCCGCGCGGTGAACCGCGAACAGGTCGTTGCCGTCGACCCGTACGCCCGGCATCCCATAGGCCCGCGCCCGCTCGGCCACCTGCGGCACCGCCATCGAGCGTTTGGTCGAGACCGACATGCCATATTTGTTGTTTTCGCAAACAAATATCACGGGCAGCTTCCAGAGGCCGGCCATGTTCAGGGCCTCGTGGAAGGCGCCCTCGTTCACCGCGCCATCGCCGAAGAAGCACATCACTACAGCACCGCGACGCTGCTGGCGGATGGCGAGGGCCGCACCCGTCGCGATCGGCAGGCCGCCGCCGACGATGCCGTTGGCGCCGAGATTGCCGCCCTCGATATCGGCAATATGCATGGAGCCGCCGCGGCCGCGGCAATAGCCGGTCTCGCGGCCGAAGAATTCGGCAAACATCCTTGCGACGTCAGCGCCCTTGGCGATGCAGTGGCCGTGGCCGCGATGCGTCGAGGTGATGTAGTCGCGGGCGTCGAGATCGAGGCAGGCGCCGACCGCGCTGGCTTCCTGGCCGATCGAGAGATGCATCGTGCCGTGGATTGCGCCGCGCATATAGGCTTCCTCCGCCGCCTCCTCGAAGCGGCGGATCAGCAACATCCGCCGCAGCGCCTCGCGCTGGCGCGCCGCGTCGGGTGGCGCGGCTTGGGTCAGGGTGTCGGCGATCGGCTGATCCATGGGGGCTCCGTTTTCCTCTGCGCCTCGACGTTGTCGGCATTGGCTTGAAACAAATATCCAAGCAATATGATATTTGTCAATAAAAACCGTCTGTCACATTTATCTGATCGGGGAACGCGCGCGCCGCCCCGCGCGCCATCCCGCATGGCGGGTGCGGGGCGGGCGCGGGGTGGTCCTGCGGGAACGATGTCGTGCGGTGTGGCGGCGCGAAGCGCCGATGTCAGGCGGGGGCGCGGTCGTTCGCGGCGGCCGGGCTCATGAGCATGCCCTCGGCGGCGGTCTCGTCGGTGATCAGCACCGCCGGGTGCAGCAGCCGGACGGCGGCGAGCAGGGCCGGCACCTTCTGCCAGCCGCCGGAGACCAGGATGAGTTTCGGCGTCCGCGCGAGGCTCGCGGCATCGGCGGCCATGATCCGCCGGTTCAGCTCGTGGTCGAGCAATTGCCCGTTGGCGTCGATGAACTGGCAGAGCATGTCGGCCACGGCGCCGGCGCGGGTCACCTCGGTCAGCATGTCGCGATCGACCATGCCATAGCGGATCAGCGTCGAATTCGGCGCGACATCGCCGACGCTGACCAGCGCCATGTCCAGCATCCGCGTCCGCTCGAACACTTCCGCGATCCCGGGATGCCGGCGCAACGTCGCCGCCGTCTCGGCGTCCTGCAACACCGCCGGCGCGCTAAGCAGAAAGCTCTCCGCGCCGATCAGGTCGGCGAACCGCCAGGCGAATTCAGAAGGATTGACCCCGCTCGCCCGCGTCAGCCCGCCGAGCAGCGAGACCACCGTCACCCCGCGCAGGCCGCGCACGCTGATGCTGCTGAGGCTCGATTGCAGCGTCTGCCCCCAGCCGAGGCCGATCGTGGTGCCGTCGCGCAGCGCGTCGGACACATAGGCCCCGGCGCGGCTGCCCAGCAGCCCGGTCAGCTCCGCCTCCTCGCCCGGCGCCGGAATGACGATGCACTCGCCGATCCCGAACCGCGCCTCGATCTGCCGCTCGAGCGCGATGCACTTGGAAAGGTTGGTGGTGACGCGCACCTGCACCGTCCCGTCCTGCCGCGCCGTGGCGATGATCTTGAGCACCCGCTGGCGGGTCAGCCCGACGCGGGCGGCGACCGCATCCTGCGTCAGCCCCTCCATGAAATACAGCCAGGCGACGCGGGTCTTGAGGTCGAGCGGTTCCTGCTCAGCGCGGTGAACGGACAAATGCGCCTCCCTGCGCCGTTGAAACTCCGGAATAACAGTTTAGGGAGTCAACAAATGTCTGCAAGCCCGGCCGCCCTCGCTCCCGCTGCCGCTACTGCTCCGGTCAGGCTGGCGCGCCGGCGTGCGCCGCCACCGCGCCATGCTGCGCCGCGTCCTGCGCCGCGCGCAGCCGGACGATCGCCATGCCCTGGTCAGGACGGCAATTGGCATAGGTCAGCATCTCGCCCTTGCGCACCGGGCGGATGATCTCGGCGCGTTCCGCAAGCCCGATCGGCAGCGCGTCCGCCGCCCGCGCATCCGCCGCCGTCATCGCCCAGCCGCGATAATCGGCCTCGCCGATCTTGCCGAGCGTGGTGCCCGGCGCAAGGTCGCGCTTGGCCAGCGTCGCCACTTCGGCAACCGGCCGGGCGAGCGGCGTCATGTGCGATTCCCGGCGCAGCACCGCCGCCGCCGCGGTCAGCGGCACTTCGAGGCTGGTCAGGTGATAGGGGCGATAGAAGGTGAAATACGGACCCTCGCCCATCTTGAGATCGCGCAGCCGCTCATGGACGCGCGGATGCGGCGCGCGGATGACGACGAACACCCCCGGCGCCACTCCCTTCCCGATCGAATAGTCGACGACGCCCTCCCGGCTCAGCAGCCCGCCCTCGGCGCGCGGGCGGAAGGCGCGGTCAAGTTCGGCCAGCCCGGCGCGCGGCCCGTGCATCCCCGGCACGTCCGGCAGCAGGCCGGTGGCGTTGGCCACCGCCACCATCTCGATCATCGTCTTCGAGCCATCGACGAACTCGACCAGCATGCGCGGGTTCATGTGCCGCAGCACCGCCTCCTCCGCGTAGTCCTCCGGCACGGCGTCGAAATTCAGCGGGTTGTTCTTGCCCTTGCCGGCAGCGACGATCGGATAGCCGAGGCTGCGGGCGAAGCGGATGATCTCCATCAGCGCCGTCGGCTCGTCGCCGGCGCCGAGCGAATAGACCACGCCGCGCTGGGCCGCGTGCGCGGCGAGGCTGGCGCCCACCGTGATGTCCGCCTCGACATTCATCATCACGACATGCTTGCCGTGATCCATCGCCCGCATCGACAGTTCTGCGCCGTAGCCCGGATTACCGGTGGCATCGATGATGACATCGACCTGCCCGGCGGTGCAGGCGATATCCGCCTGCTCGGTCAGTGCGATCATGCCGGCATCGATGGCGGCCTCGGCGGCGGCGACGCTGTCGACCGTGCGGACGCGCTCTTCCGGCACGCCGGCGATCTCGAGTGCCGCCCGCGCGCCATCGATGCGCAGTTCGGCCAGCACGGCAAGTTCGAGTCCGGGCATCAGCCGGACCTGGGTGACAATGTCGGTGCCCATCTCGCCGCAGCCGATGAGCCCGATGCGGACCGGCCGGCCGGAATCGGCATGGGCGGCAAGCTCCTGGACAAGTGTCATTGTGATCCTCCTTTTGCGCCGGCGCATGCATCGGCATTGCCGGGACGGCGATCCGCTTCACGCGGATCATGGCCCCGCACCCAAACTTTTATCCAACGCCGCGGACAGAAATCAATACATCTATCATCCAAAGTGGAAAAAAGTTTCGGTGCTCATGATGTTGCGCTGCAAAACGGCACTCCCGATGCCAGAAAATCCGCCATTTATGCGCAAATTAGCCAATTTTTGCGCGTTCCTCGTCGCATGGAGCGCAAATTCATGAATGAGTTAATAAACTTCTTGACTTAAAAATAAACAAATGTTCGTATCGCCTGTCGGGTGCCGTCGCCACCGGCCGGCTCCGCACCAACCAACACGCCGAACGACCCCCGCCCGCCGGGCGGGCGGAACGGCGGCGATACAGGGAGAAGAGTCGTGAGGATGCTGTCATGACGAATCCGTTCCACGGCCTGGGTGTGCCGTCCTGGACCGGTCTGATCGCGGTGTTCGCGGTCGTCTGGCTGCTGCAGATCGCCGGCACGGCGTGGCAGATGAAACACTACCAGAAGGTGATGGGCGAGATCATCGGTCGCTGGGCCGATGGTGCGATCGGCGTCGGCAATGCCCGGTCGCGGCTCGGCAAGGGGCTGATCCTGATCGTCGTGGTCGGGCCCGACGACGTGGTGCGCGAGGTGCGGATGATGGAAGGGCGCTCGATCTTTGCCCGCTTCCGTCCGCTGGAGCGCGCCGCCGGCCGGCGCCTTGCCGATCTCGCGGCGGATGCGCCGACCGGCCGCGCCGGCAACGGCTTCCGCCTCGCCGCAAGCCGCGCCGCCGAGCAGGTCGCCCGCGCCCGTGCCCGCGCCGCGCTCCCCGCCGAACCCGGCCTCGCCCTGCCCGCCGCCGCGTAAGGCACCGGCGGGCCGGCACGGCTCGCCCGGACATTCAGCAACAAACGAGGAAGTCCATGCATGTCCTGACCCCCATCACCGCCGCAGCGAGCTGGTTCATCGGCCTGTTCCAGGCTGGCGGGAAGGTTTTCGTCGCCTATGTCACCGGCATCATCCCGACGCTGGTGGTGCTGCTCACCGCCTTCTACGCGCTGACAGCACTGGTCGGCGAGGACCGGATCCACAATTTCGCCCGCTTCGCCGGCCGCTACGCCGTCACCCGCTACACGTTGCTGCCGCTGCTCTCGCTGCTCTTCCTGACCAACCCGATGGCCTACACGTTCGGCGTGTTCCTCGAGGAGAAGCACAAGCCCGCCTTCTACGACTCGGCGGTGTCCTACTGCCACCCGATCACAGCACTGTTCCCCAACGCGAATGCCGGCGAGCTGTTCGTCTATTACGGCGCGCTCGCGGGCATCCAGAAGCTGCATCTGCCGGTCGGCGAACTCGCGGTGCGGTATTTCCTGGTCGGGCTGCTGGTGATCCTGATCCGCGGCGTCGTGACCGAACGCATCACCCTCTTCCTGGCGCGCCGCCAGGGCATCGAACTCGGCTGAGCCGGACGGGAGGACAAGCACATGTCAAACAGATCCGAATACGCTTCCGTCCGCGTCGAGGCCGGGCCCGGCGGCTGGGGCGGCCCGCTGGTGATCACCGCCAGTCCCGAGCGCAACAAGATCGTCGCCATCACCGGCGGCGGCATTCCCGAGGTCGCGCGCGAGCTCGCCCGGCTGACCGGCGGCGAGGCGGTCGACGGGTTCCGCATGGCGCCGCCTGAATCCGAGATCGCCGCCGTCGTCATCGATTGCGGCGGCACCGCGCGCTGCGGGGTCTATCCGCGCAAGCGCCTGCCCACGATCAACCTCACCCCGGTCGGCCAGTCCGGCCCGCTCGCGCAGTTCATCACCGAGGACATCTATGTCTCCGGCGTCACCCCGCGCTCGCTGCATCCGCTCGATGGCGCATCCCCCGCCGCCGCCCCGGCGCCGGCGCGCCAGCAGGCGGCGCAGATGAGCCCGTTCGAGATGAGCGCCGCCCGCGCCGCCCAGACCGGCGATACCGGCGGCTTCACCGGCTTCATCGCCCGGATCGGCCGCTTCATGGGCATGGTGGTCGGCATCCTGTTCGCCTCCGGCCGCAAGTCGATCGACCAGGTGGTGCGCAACATCCTGCCCTTCATCGCCTTCGTCACCATGCTGGTCGGCATCATCAACGCGACCGGGCTCGGCAAGGTGATCGCGCATCTGCTCACCCCGCTCGCCGGCAGCCTGCCCGGCCTGCTCGCACTCTCGGTGATCTGCGGATTGCCGTTCCTCTCGCCGGTGCTCGGCCCGGGGGCGGTGATCGCGCAGGTGATCGGCGTGCTCGTCGGCACCCAGATCGCCGCCGGTAATATCGGCCCGCAATTCGCCCTGTCGGCGCTCTTCGCCTATGACACGCAGGTCGGCTGCGACTTCGTCCCCGTCGGCCTGTCGCTCGGCGAGGCCGATCCGAAGACGGTGCAGGTGGGTGTCCCGGCGGTGCTGCTCAGTCGGCAGATCACCGGCCCGATCGCGGTGCTGATCGCCTGGGTCGCCAGCTTCGGCATGTATTGAGGATCGACGATGACCGTACTCTACCGCAGCCGGATCGGCGATATCGGCCCCGAAGTGCCCGATCTTCTCGAAGGCGGGGTGCTGATCTTCTTCCGCGCCGGGGTGCCGGCGGAACTCGCCGAGGTGTCGGTGCTGCACACGCCCGAAATCGAGTTGCCGACGCCGCCGGGCATCGGTGCCACGGTGCGGATCGGCGCGCAGCGCCTCGCGATCACCGCGATCGGCGACAAGGCGTGGGAAAAGACGATCGAGCTTGGCCACCTCACCCTCAGCCTCAACGGCGCGGCCACGGCCGAGCGGCCCGGCGAGATCTGCGTTGCCGGCGCGAGCCCGGCTGATCTCGCCGCCGCACTTGCCAGCGGCGCCACGCTCGAGGTCATCGCCGCCGGCTGAACGCGGCCGGCAAGCCTCCCGGTTCCGCAGGACCGGGGCAGTCTTCCGGGCGGCCGCAAGGTCGCCCGCATTTTTTGTTGCCCGCTCCCTTGGCGGGAGGCTTGTCCTGCGCGGCGAGCCAGATCATTCTCTCATGCAAATGAATCACGACGACACGACATCTCACATCTTGTTTGGCAGGCTCTCCTTCGCCGATCTGCCGGTGGTTGCGCCCTTCGCCCGGTTCCGTGCGGCGGTGCGCGAGCCGGATGGGCCCGAGGTCGTGTTCCGCCATGCGCCGGACCACGAGATCGCCCTGCCGCCGGATGGGCTGGTTCGCGGGCGGACGGTGTTCGGCGCCGAAGCGCCGGCCCCTGTGGACGCGCCGTCCGGGGCGCCGCCCCAGATCCGGCTCCGGGGCCTGTCCAGCGTCGTGCTGAACGACGCCATTCTCGCGCCGCGCTCGATGGCGGTGGCGAGCCCGTCGCGCGGCCTGCTCGACACCGCGCTCGACAGCCCGACCGTGAAGCAGGGGCGGCTTTCGGCGGTGGACCCTGATTTCACCGAGGCCGAACCCGATACCTGGCGGCTGTTGCGGCCGGTCCCGGGCATTGCCTCGACCATCGTGCCGGTCGGCGGCGCCAGGTCGTCCAGTTATGGCCGCTTCCTGTTCGAGGGGCTCTGCGGCGCGCTGCTGCATCATGAAACGCTTGGCCCTGGCATCGGTCTCGCCGGCCCGCCGCTGGCGACCTGGCAGAAGGAGATCCTCGACCTGCTCGGCCTGGGCGATGCCTATCTCGCGCTGCGCCGGCCGACGCGGTTCCGCAAGATCGTGACCACCGACCTGAATGCCTGGACTTCGCGCGCGCCCAACCCGCTGGCGCGCACGATCTTCGACCGGATCCGCGCCGTGCTGCCGGCGGTGGACGGGCCGCGCCGGGTGATGCTGCGCCGCGGTGCCGGCAACCGGCGGGTGATGCGCGAGCGCGAGCGTGTCGAGGCGGTGGCCGGGCAGTTCGGCTTCAGCATCGTCGATCCCGCGATGCTCTCGGCCGGGGCGCAGGCGCAGCTCTTCGCCGGCGCCACGGCCGTGATCGGCGAAACCGGCGCGGGCCTCGCCAATCTCGGCTTCTGCGAGCCCGAGACCCGGGTGCTGGAAATCCAGTCCGATCGCCTGCCCGATGGACGCGCCCGCGCCGCCTGCCACCTGCTCGACCTGCACTGGCATGTCTTCTTCGGCGTGGCGGATGGCGAGCCGGGTATGGCCCCGGGCGGGGGGTTCGGCTACGCGGTCGATCCCAACGCCTTCGCCGCGACGCTCGACCGGGTGTTCGGCGCGCCATGACCAGCACCGCGACACGCTCGCTGCCCCTCGCGCATGCGCCGCAGGGGGCGTTGACGACCAGTGAATTCAGGGATGCGACGATCTTCCCCCAGCCTTTCGGCGTGTTCGACGGCAACGGACGGGCGGTGATCGGGCCGGTGGCCGCGCAGCCGTCGCTCGGCGCCTCGACGGCGCGGGTGGTCGCGCTGGAAGCCGGGGCGGCGGTGCCGCTCGGCCGGTTTCTCGGGCCTGCCCTGGCCTGCGCGCTGATCGGCCGGCGCGTGTCGGGCGGGCTGGATCTCGCCGGCCCGACCCCGACGGCGGCGCAGCGCTGCGCGCTCGACATGCTCGGCCTCGCCGAGGCGCATCTGCCGTTCGACCATCCGTTTACCTTCGCCGGGGTGATCGCGACGCTCGGCCCTGCGCGCGACGCCGGCGCCTCGCGGCTGCTGCGGATCGCGATCGACGCGTTGCGCTTCGCCGTCGAGCCCTATCCCCATGCCGAGCGGATCGCGCTGGTGCGGCCCGGGCCGTTCGCCGATCTGCTGGCGGCGAACGGCTTCGCCCGGCTCGATCCGTTCACCATGCGGATCGACGAGACGCCGCTCGGCCTTGCCGATCTCGTCGCCATCCTCGCGGCGGCGCGGGTGATCGCGATCGACCAGGCGGCCGAGGCGCCGCTGCTCGGCCTCTGCGATCCGGGCGGGCTCGTTCTCGGCTTCGGCACCGCGGCGCCGGCGGCGCAGCGCTGGGCGGCGATGACCTTGCTGCGCTACCGCACCGCCCGCGCCGACGAGGCCGGGCTCGCCGCCGCGCTCGCCGGCTGACAAGGGTAGAGAAATATCCGTCGCGCGACCGGATTTTATGCCAACGTTAACCTGTGCCGCGCATGATCCGGGATGCGGCACGGCCCGGTCCGGCGCTGGAGCACTTTCCGATGCTTTCGGATCGGATGGAGTGCTCTATCAGATTGATAACCAGAGCATCTTTATCCGATCAGATGTCTCCATCTGGTCGGATGATGCTCTAGCCTCGACATTTCGGCCCGGGAGGGATCGTGACGACAGATCATGCGGCGATGACGGCCTGGGCGGAGCGGTTCGCCCGGGCGACGGCGACGGTGCTGCCCCAGGCGGGCGACCTCGCCTGGCTGCTCCGCCAGAGCGTGCATACGCATTTCCAGCGCCTCACGCTGCTGCCGGTGTTCGGCCTTGCGGGCGCACCGCTGCGGGTGCTGGATGTCGGCGCGGGCACCGGGGCGATGTGTCTCGACCTCGCATGGGCCACCGGCGGTGCCGCGCGCATCACCGCGATCGACCACGATGCCCATGGCCTCGCGCTGCTCGGCGACATGGCGGGCCAGCTCGGTTGCGACATCGAGACCCGGCAGGGCGACGCCTATGCGCTGCCCGCCGAACCGCAGAGCCAGGACCTGACCCTGTGCCGCTTCCTGTTCCAGCATCTCGAACGCCCGGCCGAGGCGCTGCGCGAGATGATCCGCGTCACCGCCCCGGGCGGCCGGGTCGTGGTGATGGATGTCGATGACGGCGCGTGGATCTCCTGGCCGGACGAGGTGCCGGAGCTGCGGCGCCTCAACGATGCGGTCCGCGCGTTGCAGGCCTCGGTCGGCGCCGGCCGGCTCGTCGGCCGGCAGCTCTACGGCCTGTTCCGCGCCGCCGGCCTCGCCGAGGTGCAGGTGCTCGCGGTGCCGCGCGTCCGGCTCGGCACCTCCCATGGCCGCAGCGCCGAGATCGAGGCGCATCAGAAGGAATTCTACCTCACCCAGCGCGACCGCCTGATCGCCGCCGGGCTGATCGACGACGCTGGGTTCGATGCGGCGATGCGCGCCCTCGATGCGGGGTTCGCGCAAGACGAGTTCGGCTTCGCCTGCGAATTCGTCGCCCTCGGGCGGGTCGCGGCGGCGGGCTGAGCCGCCCGCCTCCCGCGTCCCGAGTCCCGCGATCAGCCCGCCGCCCGGATCGCCTCCCACACGCGGCGCGGGGTGGCCGGCATGTCGATATGCGCGATGCCGAAGCCGGACAGCGCATCGACCACCGCGTTCATCACCGCCGGCAGGCTGCCGGCACAGCCGGCCTCGCCGCAGCCCTTGACGCCGAGCGGATTGGTCCGCGCCGGCGCCGGGTGGCTGGCAAAGCCGATCCCCGGCACCGCATCCGCCCGCGGCAGCGCATAATCCATGAACGAGCCGGTCAGCAGCTGGCCGGTCTCGTCATAGGCGACCATCTCGTGCAGCGCCTGGCCGATCCCCTGCGCCACACCGCCATGCACCTGGCCGGCGACCAGCAGCGGGTTCACCAGCACGCCGAAATCGTTGACCGTGTGATAGGCGACGACCTCGATCACCCCGGTTTCGGGGTCAAGCTCGACCTCGGCTATATGGCAGCCATTGGGGAAGGCCGAGGGCACCCCGCGCGTGACATGGCCGACATCGAGCGTGGCGGGCACGTCCCCGGGCACGTCCCCGGGCACGTCCTCGGGCAGGTCGCTTGCGGTGCGCAGCCGTTCGGCGAGGTCCATGATGCCGATGCCGAGATCGGTGCCGGCGACGCTGAAGCGGCCGTTGGCGAATTCGATGTCGGCCGCGCCGGCCTCGAGCAGATGGGCGGCGGCGCGGCGTCCCTTCTCGATCACGAGGTCGCCGGCCTCGATGATGGCGGCGCCGCTCTGCATGATCGAGCGCGAGCCGCCGGTGCCGCCGCCGGCGAGGAGCTGGCGCGAATCCCCCTGCACCAGGCGGATGCGGTCGAAGGGAATGCCGAGCTTGTCGTGCAGCACCTGGGCGAAGGGGGTGGCGTGGCCCTGGCCGTAATCGAGCGTGCCGGTGACGATCGTCACCCCGCCATCGGCATCGAAGCGGATGCCGCCCATCTCGGGACTCGCATCCGCCGTCACTTCCAGATAGTGCCCGATCCCGCGCCCGCGGAGCCGCCCGCGCGCTTCGCTCTCCGCCCGCCGCGCGGCGAACCCGTCCCAGTCCGCGGCGGCCAGCGCGCGGTCGAGGGTCGCGGGGAAATCGCCGCTGTCATAGGTCAGGCCCGAGGGCGCGCGATGCGGGATCGCCTCCGGGCGGATCAGGTTGCGCCGGCGCAGCGCCAGCGGATCGAGCCCCATCTCGCGCGCGGCGGTCTCGACCAGCCGCTCCATGTAGTAATTGCCCTCCGGCCGCCCCGCGCCGCGATAGGCGCCGACCGGGGTGGTGTTGGTGAAGACGCTGCGGCTGGACACCTCGATCAGGAGTGTGCGGTAGACGCCGACGAAGTTCTTCACCGCGTTCACGGTGGCCGGCAGCAGCACCACGTTGGAGAGATAGGCGCCGAGATTGGCAAACCCGGTCAGCCGGGTCGCGAGGAAATTCCCCTCGGCGTCGAGGGCGAGTTCGGCCAGCATCTCGTGGTCGCGGCCGTGGCTGTCGGAGAGGAAGCTGCCGGAGCGGTCGTCGGTCCATTTCACCGGCCGGCCGAGTTGCTTCGCGGCGAGCAGGGCGCAGACATATTCGGGATAGCACGAGGCCTTCATGCCGAACGAGCCGCCGACATGGAAGGTGAGAACCCGGACCTGCTCCTGCGGCACGCCGAGCACGGTGCAGAGCAGCCCTCGCATGTTGACCGCCCCCTGGCAGCCGAGACGCAGCGCGTAGCCCTCCGCCGGATCGAATTCGGCGATCGCGGCGCGCGGCTCCATCGGGCTGACGATCACGCGGCTGCTGCGCAGGCTCAGACGGGTGACATGCGCGGCCCGGGCGAAGGCGGCGGCGACGGCCTCGGCATCGCCGAAATGATAGTCGAGCACGAGATTGCCCGGCGCCTCGTCGTGCAGTTGCGGCGCGCCGGGGGCGGCGGCGTCGCGCGCGTCGGTCACCGCCGGCAGCGTGTCGATCTCCGCCAGCACCGCCTCGGCGGCGTCGCGCGCCTGCTGGAGCGTTTCGGCGACGACGAAGGCGATCGGGTCGCCGACATACCTCACCCGGTCGGTCGCCAGTGCGAACTGACGCGGGCGGGGCGTGTCCGATCCGTCGCGGTTGCGGCTCGTGGCCGCCGGCATCGGGCCGAAGCCGGCGGCCACGATGTCGGCGCCGGTGATGATGGCGGCAACCCCCGGCATCGCCGCGGCGGCGGCGGTGTCGATCCCGCGCAGGATGCCGTGCGCGACCCCGCTGCGCACGGCAACACCGTAGAGCTGGCCCTGGCGGTCGAGATCGTCGGTATAGCGTCCCTCGCCGCGCAGCAGCACCGGGTCTTCGCTGCGCGACACCGGCTGGCCGATCGCGAAGCGCCCGGTGGCCGGCGCGCGGTCCAGCCCTTCCGGCTGGCGGAGGATGCGGGTCATGCGGAATTCCCTTCGAAGAACGTCAACGATGTTGCCCCGTATGTTCGCCCAGGGCGGCGCCGGCGCAAGGGGCGGTTCGGTGAAACCAGCCGTGCCCGACCAATCGTCAGTGGATCTCCGGCTCGGCGATCGTCCCCGGCCGGGCCAGCACGTCGAAATCGCAGCCGGTATCGGCCTGGCCGATATGGGCGGCGAAGATCGCGCCATAGCCGCGCGGAAAGCGGGGCGGCGGCGGCGTCCATGCCGCGCGGCGCCGGGCGAGTTCGTCATCGGAGAGCCTGACATCGATCCGTCGGGCGGCGACGTCGATGGCGATGACATCGCCGGTGCGGATCAGCGCGAGCGGCCCGCCGATGAAGGATTCCGGGGCGACGTGCAGCACGCAGGCGCCGTAGCTGGTGCCGCTCATCCGTGCGTCGGAAATCCGCAGCATGTCGCGCACGCCCTGGCGGAGCAGCTTCACCGGGATCGGCAGCATCCCCCATTCCGGCATGCCCGGCCCGCCCTGCGGCCCGGCATTGCGCAGCACCAGGACATGATCGGCGGTGACGTCGAGATCGGGATCGGCGACGGCTTTCGCCATCGCGTCGTAATCGTCGAACACCAGCGCCGGGCCTTCATGCTTCAGCAGGTGGGGCTCGGCGGCGGAGGGTTTCATCACGCAGCCGCCGGGGGCGAGATTGCCGCGCAGCACCGCGAGCCCCTCGGCGCGGGAGACCGGATTGTCCAGCGGACGGATCACGTCGTCGTTCCACACGGTCGCTCCGGCGATGTTGTCGCCGAGTGTCGCACCGCTCACCGTGCGGGTTGCGAGGTCGAGCCGGTCGGCGATGCGGGTGAGGAAGGCCGGCAGGCCGCCGGCATAATAGAAATCCTCCATCAGGTATTGGCCGGAGGGGCGGATATTGGCGAGCACCGGCACGCTGTCGGAGAGCGCGTCGAACCGGTCGAGATCGAGGTCGATCCCGGCGCGGCGGGCCATCGCGATCAGGTGGATGATCGCGTTGGTCGAGCCCGCGAGGGCGGCGCTGGCGACGATCGCGTTCTCGAAACTCGCCTGGCTGAGCAGGTCGGCGGGGGTGATGTCGTCCCACACCATCTCGACGATCCGCCGCCCGGTTGCCGCCGCCATGCGGGCATGGCGCGAATCCGGCGCCGGGATCGAGGTCGCGCCCGGCAGGGTGAGGCCGAGCACCTCGGCGAGCGAGGTCATCGTCATCGCGGTGCCCATCGTCATGCACACGCCATCCGAGCGGGCGATGCCGGATTCCATGTCTTCCCATTGCGCTTCGGAAATGTTGCCGGCGCGCTTCTCGTCCCAGTATTTCCAGACATCCGAGCCCGAGCCGAGGATGCGCCCGCCCCAGTCGCCGCGCAGCATCGGCCCGGCGGGCATGAAGATCGCCGGCAGGCCGGCGCTGATCGCGCCCATGATGGTGGCCGGCGTGGTCTTGTCGCAGCCGCCCATCAGCACGGCGCCGTCCACCGGCAGCGAGCGCAGGCTTTCCTCGACCTCCATCGCGAGCAGGTTGCGATAGAGCATCGTCGTCGGCTTCACGAAATTCTCCGGCAGCGCCATCACCGGAATCTCGACCGGAAAGCCGCCCGCCTGGAGCACGCCGCGGCGGATCGCCTCGACGCGTTCGGGGAAATGCCCGTGGCAATGGGCAAGCCCGCTCCAGGTGTTGACGATGGCGATGACCGGCTTGCCGGCATAATCCTCGGGCGCGTGGCCGAGCTGCTTGATCCGCGAGCGATGGCCGAAGCTGCGCAGGTCGGACGCGCCGAACCAGCGGTGGCTGCGCAGCTCCTCGGGCTTTTTGCGCGTCTTGGTCATCGTCGGTCTCCTCGCCTGCCGGCGCCGCGCGGCGCGGGGCCTTTGCACGGTTCTGGAATCGGGGGGCCCGGGATGCAATCCCGCCTTGGCGAAGATATGTAATCCCGCCTTGGTGGGGATGTGCAAGCCCGCCCTGCCGGCAGGGGCGCGCCGGCAGGGCGGCGGCGGATCAGGCCGCCTTGGTCTCGCGCCGCAGCCGGCGGGCGGCGCCGACCAGGTTTTCCAGCGCCGGCACCACCTCGCGCCAGCTGCGGGTCTTCAGTCCGCAATCCGGGTTCACCCAGAGCTGTTCATCCGCGAGCTTGCCCCGGGCGAGGCGGAGCAGGGCGAGGATCTCCTCCTCGGGCGGAACGCGCGGGCTGTGGATGTCCCACACGCCGGGGCCGATCTCGGCCGGGTAGGCGTGGGCGCCGTCGCGGGCGAAGGCCGTCAGCAGGTCCATCCGGCTGCGCGCCGTCTCGATCGAGATCGCATCCGCGTCCATGGCGGCGATGGCCGGCATGATGTCGTGGAACTCGGCGTAGCACATATGGGTGTGGATCGCCGTGTCGTCGCGCACCGCGGCGGTGGCGAGGCGGAAGCAGGATACCGCCCAGCCCAGATAGGCGCCGCGCTCCGCCTCGCGCAGCGGCAGCCCCTCGCGCAGGGCCGGCTCGTCCACCTGGATGATGGCGAGGCCGGCGGCGTCGAGATCGGCCACCTCGTCACGCAGGGCCAGCGCGATCTGGCGGCAGACCGTCTCGCGCGGCAGGTCGTCGCGGACGAAGGACCATTGCAGCATCGTCACCGGCCCGGTCAGCATTCCCTTCACCGGCCGGGTGGTGAGCGACTGGGCATGGCGCGCCCAGCGCACCGTCATCGGCCGGGGCCGCGCGACATCGCCCCAGATGATCGGCGGTGCGACGCAGCGGCTGCCATAGGATTGCACCCAGCCATGGCGGGTGAAGGCGAAGCCGTCGAGCTGCTCGCCGAAATACTTGACCATGTCGTTGCGCTCGAATTCGCCATGCACCAGCACGTCGAGCCCGATCCGTTCCTGCAGGCGGATCGCATCCTCCGTCCAGGTCGCGATCGCTTCGTCGTATTCGGCGGCGCTGATCTCGCTGCGCGCGAGCGCCGCCCGGGCGCGGCGCACGCCCGAGGTTTGCGGCAGCGAGCCGATCGTGGTGGTGGGGAAGGTGGGCAGGTCGAGGCGCTGGCGCTGCAGGGCCCGCCGTGCGGCGTGGGGCGGTGTGCGGCGTTCCATCGCCGGTGTTGCGGCGAGCAGCCGGACGGCGACGTCCGCCCGGTGGACCCGGGCGCTTTCGGCGCGGCTGCGGCGGGCGGCATCGGCGATCTCCAGCGCCTCGGCGATCGCGTGGTCGCCTTCGTCGAGGCCGCGGGCGATGGTGGCGATCTCGGCGAGTTTCTGGGTGGCGAAGGCAAGCCAGGGCCGGATCGCCGGATCGAGCCGGTCTTCCTGCGCGAGATCGACCGGGACGTGCAGCAGGCTGCAGCTCGGCGCGATCATCAGCCGCTCGGTGCCGCCGAGGGCGCGCGCCGCCTCGCGCGCGGTGGCGAGGGCGGCGCGAAGGTCCGCCCGCCAGACGTTCCGCCCGTCGATCAGGCCGAGCGAGAGATGGCGTGCCGGGCCGGCAGCGGCGAGGGCGGGCGCGAGATCGGCCTGGCCGCGGACGAGATCGAGATGCAGGCCGGCGACCGGCAAGGCGAGGGCGGTGGGCAGGTTGTCGCCCATCGGCGCGAAATAGCTCGCCAGCAGCAGGTGCGGCGTGGCGCCGCGGGCGAGGGTTTCATAGGCGTGGGCGAAGGCGGCGCGGGCGCGGCCCGACAGGTCGAGCGCGAGGACAGGTTCGTCCATCTGCACCCAGGCGCAGCCCTCGGCCGCGAGGTCCGCCAGCACCTGCGCGTAGCAGGGCAGCAGGCGGTCCAGCAGGTCGAGCGGGTCGGACCCGTCATCGGTCTTGGCGAGCAGCAGGAACGAGACCGGGCCGAGCAGCACCGGCCGGGTGCGGCGATGGCAGGCCAGCGCCTCGCGGAACAGTTCGAGCGGGCGGTTGGCGGTGACGGTGAAGTGCTGCCCGGCGGACAGACGGGGCACGAGGTAGTGATAATTCGTGTCGAACCACTTGGTCATTTCGAGCGCCGGCAGGCCGGTGGCGGCATCGTGGCCGCCGGTGCCGCGGGCGAGGGCGAAATAGGTCGCGAGCGACACCTCCCCCCCGCGCCAGCCATAACCCGGCGGGATCGCGCCGAACATGCAGGCGGTATCCAGCACATGGTCGTAGAGCGAGGCGTCGTTGCACGGGATGTGGCCGATGCCGAGCCCCTGTTGCAGCGCTTGCGACCCGGCGCGCAGGGCGCGGGCGGCATCGTGCAGGGCGGTTTCGGTGAGCTCGCCGGCCCAATGGGCCTCGAGTGCGGCCTTCAGCTCGCGCCGGCGGCCGATGCGGGGGAAGCCTAGATTGGTGGCGATGCTCATGCGCGGCCTCCCTGGCGTGCGGGGAGGCGAACGAGGCGCGCGCGGCAGGCGCTGCCGCTGATGCGTGCAGTCATGGGTTGGCTCCGGCTTCCGGTGCACCCCGCCCGGCAGCGTTGGTTGATGCGACACCGGCAGGTCTCCTGGCTCGCGGGTCGACGCTGGTGGCCCTGCCTTCCCGAACCGGTTCCGGTTCAGTGGCTCGCCCTTGCGGGCGGACGGACCACCGGCTCGCCGCTGACAGTTGCGGGGGCAGCCATCGACTTGCTTCCGGGACAATCAGGCCCGGCCGAAGCGCACGATGTTCCCTTTTCACCCGCTCGCGCGGGACCGGTGACCTGTTGCATATGCCGGCTCGGCGGGCGGGCGGCAAGGGTGGGGTGTCGCGGATGGCCGGATGGCGGTCTGGCGGCGGCGGCGCGCCGGGTGCAGACTGCGCGCGGCAGAAGGAGACAGGCAAGATGGCCGACACGCACGAGATCGTCCTGCGGCAGATCGAGAATTACCGGTTCGAGACCGAATTCGGCGGCGGCTTGCCGAAGCTCGTCTCCGACGAGCCGCCGCCGCTCGGCGGCGGGGCGGGGCCGGAGCCGGTGCAGCTGCTGCTCGCGGCGGTGGGCTCGTGCATGTCGTCCAGCTTTCATTTCGCGATGACCAAGTTTCGCGAGGCGCCGGGGGCGATCACCACCACCGCGCGGGCGACCGTGGAGCGCGACGAGAACCGGAGGCTGCGGGTGCAGGCGATCCATGTTGCCATCGGGTTCGCCGCAGAGGCCGGGACGATCGGGCATCTCGACCGGATTCTCGGCCAGTTCGAGCAGTTCTGCACCGTCGGCGCCTCGGTCGCGCGGGGGATCCCGATCGAGGTGAGGGTGACCGACGGCAGCGGCACGCGGGTGAAGGGCTGAAGCAAGACCGTAATGAAATCAGGCTTTTGCGATCCGGGCTTCGCACGAGTTGTCCACAGAAATCTGAATAAGCCTGTGGACAAGCGCGGGGGGAATCCGGAAGCTCGCCCTTGGCGTGGGAAAGGTTAACGATTTTCGCCCCGCCCAGACGCCGGGTGGGGCGCCGGGCGGTCTGCCATCTTGCATCCGCAGGGGAGATGTGCGCAGAACGCACGGATGCCAACTGCGCCAGACGAGACCGGACCATCCAGGCTGCCGCGCCCGAGCCTGACCAACCCGCGCGACCATGTCGAGAGTTTCGCCCGGGGGCTGGCGATATTGTGCGCCTTCGGGCCGGACCGGCCGAAGATGACACTGTCGGACGCCGCCAGGGTGACCGGGTTGCAGCGCTCGGCGGCGCGGCGGTTTCTGCTCACCCTCTGCGACCTCGGCTATGCGGTGCAGACCGACCGGTGGTTCACCCTCACGCCGCGGGTGCTGGAGCTGGGCTATGCCTATCTCGGCAGCCTGCGCTTTCCCGAACTCATCGAACCCTATCTGACCGGGCTGACGCAGCGGCTGGGCGAATCGAGCTCGGCGGCGGTGCTGGACGGGACGGAGATCGTGTATGTCGCGCGGTCGGCCGCGCCGCAGCGGCTGATGTCGCTCTCGCTCGGGGTGGGCAGCCGGCTGCCGGCGCACGCGACCTCGATGGGGCAGGCGCTGCTCGCCACGCTGAGCGAGGAGGAGGTGCGCGCCCGGTATGGGCGCGGGCCGCTGCCGGCGTTCACCCAGGCGACCATCACCGACCCGGCGCTGCTGCTCGAACGGCTGGCGGCGGTGCGGCGGGACGGGTTCGCGCTCAACGACCAGGAACTGGAACTCGGCCTGCGCTCGGTTTCGGTCGCGGTGCCGGGCAAGGGGAGCCGGCAGGCGGTTGCCCTCAATGTCGCCACCAACGCGGCGCGGGTGTCGCATGACGAGGTGATGCGCCGCATCCTGCCCGCGATCCGCGAGGCGGCGGCGCAATGCGCGCGGGCGGTCGCCCTGCTCGGCTGAGCGGGGACGCGGAAACGCCAGAAGAGGATCGGCAACAGGATCACCAGCCCGGCGGGTCGTGCAGCCGCTCGCGCCGGCGTAGCCAGGCGGGCGGGCGGAAGCGGCGCGGGAGCTTTGCGCCTGAGCAGTCCGTGTTGTGCGGGACGGGTTCGGGTTTGGGGCGGGGGGTGCGCCTTGCGCGCGGCGCGAGGCGGAGCATCGCCGGGAGCTTCAGGCCAAGGCTGTGGCAGAGCGGGCGGAGGATGCGGCCGAGGCGGGGTTCCTCGCCGATGCGGCGCTGCAATGCGGGATCGGCGAGCAGGGCGCGGAGCAGGCCGGCGGCGGCGGCGGCCTCGGGGACCGGCGCCAGCAGCCAGGCGGGGCGGCGCGGCAGGATGGGCTTCGCGACGGTGCTTGTTTG
>NZ_NCAS01000031.1:0-26334 GCF_002255515.1 Acidiphilium sp. 20-67-58
CACACGATATGACAAAACCGCACGAAATTTCCTCGCTGGTATTTGCCTCGTCCTCGCCGTCACATCTTGGATCAGTTGAGTCCAGAGCCTAGAGCACTTTCCGATCCGGTTGGATCGGAACGTGCTCTAGACCGGGCGGGTACCTGACCGGAGCCACAGGAGCATGAGGCAGGTGCCTCACGCCCCGCGGCGGGAGCGGGTCAGGATAGCAATGGTCCCCAGGACGGGTCTTCGGCATTGGTCGGGGTCGGCGTGATCCGCTCGTTGAACCCGTCGACGCCGATGGTCACCAGATGCGAGACATTGCCGATCCTGAGCGGCCTCTGGCGATAGAACATGATGACCCGCCCGTTCGGGCAGAAGGTTGCGGATTCCTCGAGATATCCCTGCGAAAGCAGGCGTTCGCCCGAGCCATCCGGCTTCATCACGCCAATCCCGAACCCGCCCGAATCAAGCCGCGTGAAGGCGATCATGTCGCCCCGCGGCGACCAGACCGGCTCCGCATAACGCGCATGGCCGTAGGAGATCCGCTGGATATTCGAGCCATCGGCGTTCATCACGAAGAGCTGCTGGTCGCCAGGGCCGTCGCGATCGGAGTTGAACACGATCTTGGTGCCATCCGGGCTGTAGCACGGGGTGACGTTGATCGAATTCCCATCGGTCAGCGGCGTCATCCTGCGGCTGCCAAGATCGTATTTCACGATCATCGTCCCGCCGCCTTTCGAGACGGAGAACAGCAGGGCCGAACCGTCGGGGCTGAACCGCGGGCCGAAGCTCATCTCGCCGAACGAGCCGATATTGGTGCGCGCCCCGGACTGCAGGTCGAACAGATAGACCTGGGGCTGGCCGTTCTCGAAACTGGCGAAGGCGATCTGCTGGCGCGACGGGTTGAACTGCGGCGACAGCGCCATGTTCCGGCCCGATGTCAGGAACCGCACATTGGCGCCGTCGTAATCCATCACGGCCATGCGGCGGACCGGATTGGTCGGCCGGCCGGCGACCGAGATGAAAGCAACGCGGGTGTCGAAATAGCCCTTCTCGCCGATCATCTGCTGGTAGATGTCGTCGGCGATGATGTGGGCGATGCGGCGCCAGTTGTTGGTCGCGGTGGTGTAGGCGGTGCCCTGGAGCTGCTTCTGCTGGGAAATGCCCCACAGCCGGTATTCGACGCGGATCTGCCCGCCGCCCTGGTTCGTCACCTGTCCGGTGACAAGGGCCTGGGCACCGAGAATGCTCCAGTTGTTCCAGACCGGAATGCTGTTGACCACCGAATTCGGCACGAAGCTCGCCTGGTCGATCGCGCGGAACAGGCCGCAATGGTCGAGATCCGACGTGACGATCTGGGCAATCTGCGCGCCGAGATCGGAGGTATTGCCGCTGGCATCGGTGAAAGAGGGCAGCGCGATCGGGATCGGCGCATTGTGCGCGCCGGAGACGTTGATCGCATCGCCGGGGCCGTTAGAGGCACTCTGCGCCCGGGCGAAGTGCGGCAGCACGAGGCCCGCGGCGCCGGCGCCCATCAGGAGGCGGCGCGAAAGCGGCTTCAGGCGTTCGATCGTGGTTTCCGGAAGGCGTGGGTGAGCGGTTGGCTGCGGACGGCGGATCGTCATGAAGGACCTCTATCCTGAAACGCTTTGAATGCTAGGGCGTGAACCTGAAAATGAATGTGTGGACCGAGCCGAGCATATAGGACGGCAGCGGCAGCTTGGCACATTGATAGTTCTTAACCGCGTCCACCGCCCGGTTGGCGAAGGCTGCGAACAGCGGATCGCCCAGCTTGCCCTGGTCCTGCGGCGCAACCTGCGCCTCGCGGACGATGCCGGACGCATCGGTCACGACCTGGAGCAGAACGCTGAACTTCCGCACGCCCGGCGCCCCGGCGTCGATCCCCCAGCAGGGGCGGACCGTGTTGGCGATGGCGTTGCGCTGCGACGCCGACAGGCCGGAATTGGCCGTGCTCATCTTCGAGCCGCCGCCATGCGGCGCACCGCCCTGTTCGGGGTTGTAGCGGGCGGTCGGCGGGGTTTTCTGCTTCTGCAGTGACCGCAGCTTCGCCAGCGTGTTCAGCACCGACTGGCTCATCGGCACCGGGGTCTTCACCGTGTGCTTCTGGCTGGTCGGGCTTTTTTCCGCCGGCGCGGGCGGTGTCTTTTTCGGCGGCAGCGGCAATTTCTTCGCCGGCTTCTGCGGGGTCGGCTTGTGCGGCCGCTGCGGCGGCGGCGGCGGTGGCGTGGGAATCGGCGTCGGCGCCGGTGTGGGCGGCGGCGGCGGCGGCGGCGGGGATGGCGGCTGCGGCAGTTTGGGCGTGTTGTGCGGTGCCGGCGGCGGCGGGGGCGGGGGCGGGGGCGGCGCCACTTTCGGCTGCGGGGTCGGCTTCTGCACTGTGAGATGCGCCTTGTGCACGGTCCTGGTCTTGGCCGGGGCGGCGACCTTGCCCTTGTGCAGGGCCTGCTGCGGCGCCGCGTTGCCGACCAGCGTCACGTCAACGGCTTCCGCCGCCGGCGCGTCGAGCTTTTCCCGCGGCAGAACGGCAACGAGCAGCAGCACGATCGCCAGATGGACGATTGCCGAGACGATCGCTCCCCGCCGAAGCTCTGGTTCCATGGGTCGGTCCCGCCTCAATCGATGCGCGCGCCGGATGCCGGGTTTACCGGGATCAGCGTTTTGCCGCGGTCGGCTGCTGGGCAAGCAGGGCGACCTTGTTGAACCCGCCATTGGTGATCGTCGCCATGACCTTCAGCATGGTGCCGTAGGGCACCGCCGTGTCGCCGCGCACGAAGATGCGGCGGTCGGTATTGTGCTTGGCGATCTGCTGCAGGGTGGCGACCAGATTGTCGAGCGGGACCGCGGAATTCTGCAGGTAGACGCTGCCATCGGCCTTGACGGTGATGGTGATCGGCGTCGCGTCGGAATTCACCGGCTTCGCGTTCGCGTGCGGCAGGTTGACGGTGACGCCGGAGGTGATCAGCGGCGCGGTCACCATGAAGATGATCAGCAGCACCAGCATCACGTCGACCATCGGCGTGACGTTGATCTCCGACATCGGCCGGTAGCGGCCGCGGCGGCTGCCGGATTTGCGCTCGATCACGCCCCCGGCCATCTCAGGCGCGCTCCTCGGCCTGACGCGACAGGATCGCGCTGAATTCGGCAGCAAAGGCATCGAGCCGGCTGGCGATTCGCGTCAGGTCGGTCGAGAGCTTGTTGTAGGCGAGAACCGCCGGCACCGCGGCGACGAGGCCCATGGCGGTGGCGAACAGCGCCTCGGCAATGCCCGGCGCCACCACGGCAAGATTGGTGTTGTGCATCGCCGCAATCGCCGAGAACGAGTGCATGATGCCCCAGACCGTGCCGAACAGGCCGACGAACGTGCCGACCGAGCCGATCGAGGCGAGGAAGATCATGTTCCGCTCGAGCCGCTCCATCTCGCGCATGGTGGTGACATCCATCGCCCGGTCGATGCGGGCGGAAACGCTGGAGCGCGCGATATCCGCGCCGGCGATCCGGCTGGAACGGCGCCATTCGCCCATCGCGGCGCCGAAGACGGCGGCGATGGGATGATCGGGCTCAGCCCCTTCCTGGTCGTAGAGCTCGTCGAGGCTGCGACCGGACCAGAACTTGTCCTCGAACGCATCGGCAGCGCGGTTGATCTTGCGGATCGTCAGCGACTTCTCGATGATGATGGCCCAGACCCACACGCTGGCGGCCAGCAGCAGGATGATGACCACCTGCACGACAAATCCCGCATGCAGGAACATGCCCAGCAGCGACAGATCTGAGCCAGGCGTCGCGAGCCCGGTCGTGTTCACAGCCTGATCCACCTTCAGTCCCCTTCCACGGCCCTCTGGCCGTCACCTGTTTCGCCGCCCGGCACGCCCGCCTCGTGCATCCGCATCAGGGCAGCGCGCATGTCCGCCGGCAAGCGAACCGCCCGCCCCCCTGCCCTGTCCACGCAGGCAAGAAGGAGGCCGATCCGCACCAGCGTCTCGTCGCCACGCCGGATCGTCTGGTCGAGCATGACGGTTGCGGCAGAGACCTGCCGCACCCGTGTTGCCACCGTGATCAGGTCGTCGAGCCGCGCCGGCCGCTCATAGTCGATTTCCGCATGCCGCACCACAAACATACGGTCGTGGACTGCTACCATTTCCGCGTGTGGCACCCCCAGCGAACGCAGAGCTTCGGACCGCGCCCGCTCGGCATAGCGGAGGTAATTGGCGTGATAGACGATGCCGCCCGCATCGGTATCCTCGAAATAGATCCGCACGCCGAGACGGTGCTCGCCGCCATGCAGCGCGTTTTCCAGCATGTTCGCGGTCTCGTTCATGGCTCGAACGGCAGGTCCGCCTGCCCGGGGGCGGCGGCGGGCGGCAGCAGGCCGAGATGCGCCCAGGCCTCGCGTCCCAGCATCCGGCCGCGCGGGGTGCGGATGACGAAACCTTCCTGGATCAAATAGGGTTCGATCACGTCCTCGAGCGTATCGCGCGGCTCGGAAAGGGCCGCGGCCAGGGTCTCGATGCCGACCGGCCCGCCATTGTGATGCTCGGCGATGCGCCGGAGATAGCGACGGTCCATCGCATCGAGTCCGCGAAGGTCGACATCGAGCCGCGTCAGCGCCGCGTCGGCCGCTGCACGGTCCACCGTCGCCGTGCCCGCGACGGCGGCGAAATCGCGTACCCGCCGCGTCAGCCGGCCGGCGATCCGCGGCGTACCGCGCGAGCGGCGGGCGATTTCCGCCGCGCCATCCGCCGTGATGTCCATCTCCAGCAAAGCGGCGGCGCGGGTGACGATCAGGCGCAGCTCCTCGGGCGTGTAGAACACGAGCCGCAACGGGATGCCGAACCGGTCGCGCAGCGGATTGGCGAGCAGGCCCGAACGCGTGGTCGCGCCGATCAGGGTGAAGCGCGGCAGATCGATCCGGACCGACCGCGCGCCCGGCCCCTCGCCGATGATCAGGTCGAGCACGAAATCCTCCATCGCGGGATAGAGAACCTCCTCGATCGAGGGCTGCAGGCGGTGAATCTCGTCGATGAACAGAACGTCCCTCGGTTGCAGGTTGGTCAATATGGCGGCGAGATCGCCCGATTTCTGGATGATCGGCCCCGAGGTCGCCCGGAAACCCACCCCCATCTCGCGGGCGATGATCTGCGCCAGCGTGGTTTTGCCCAGCCCCGGCGGGCCGTGCAGCAGCACGTGGTCGAGCG
Source organism: Acidiphilium sp. 20-67-58 (assembly GCF_002255515.1). Classification (NCBI taxonomy): domain Bacteria; kingdom Pseudomonadati; phylum Pseudomonadota; class Alphaproteobacteria; order Acetobacterales; family Acidocellaceae; genus Acidiphilium; species Acidiphilium sp. 20-67-58. Next base: position 5,199 of record NZ_NCAS01000031.1, read on the forward strand.
ATTCGCCCCGGCCGCGCGCCGCGGCGATGAATATCGCAAGATTTTCTCGGCTCGCTTTCTGCCCGGTGAATTCCGCGAGAGTTTGCGGCCGCAGGGCGGCTTCCGGCCCGTCCTCGGCATCGCGCGCGCCAGAGAGCAGCGCCCTGTCCTCGCCCCCGCTCATCGGGCGAGCCGCCGCAACCCGCCGCGGATCAGCGCATCCAGCGATGCGTCATCGCCGGCCTCGGCCACGACTGCGGCCAGCGCGGCCTCCGCCTCGGCGCGGCGATAGCCGAGATTGACCAGGGCGGACAGCGCGTCGGCCAGCTTGCCCTGCGGCTGGGCGATCGGCGGGGCCGCTCCTGTCGGGACGAAGGTGGAGCCGGTCGGCATCGCGGCGATCCGCTCGCGCAGCTCCGAAATCAGCCTTGCGGCGAGCTTCGGGCCGACGCCGGGGGCGCGGGTGATGGCGCCACGGTCGCTGGCAGCGATGGCGCTGGCGAGCTGGTCCGGCGGAAGCGCCGAAAGCAGGTTGAGCGCCACTTTCGCGCCCACGCCCTGGATCGTGGTGAGCAGGCGGAACCAGTCGCGCTCGGCGGCATCGATGAAGCCGAACAGGGTGATCGCATCCTCGCGGACCTGGGTTTCGACGAGCAGCGTCGCGCGGGCGGGCGGCGCCGGCAGGCCGGAGAGGCTGCGCGCGGAGCAGAGCACCACGTAGCCGACGCCGTTCACATCGATCAGGCAGCGCCCGTCCTCGATCTGCTCGGCGGTGCCGCAGAGCCGCCCGATCATGCCGCCGGCACCCGGCTGGCGGTGGCGAGATGATGGGCATGGCAGATGGCGACGGCGAGCGCATCCGCCGCATCGGCGCGGGTGATTGCCGCTCCGGGCAGCAGACGGCGCACCATCAGGGCGACCTGGTCCTTTTCGGCGGCCCCAGTGCCGACCACGGCGCGCTTCACCGTCTTGGCGCCATATTCCGCAACCGCGATGCCCGCCCGCGCCGGGGCGAGCAGGGCAACACCGCGGGCATAGCCGAGCTTGAGCGTCGCGGTCGCGTTGCGGTTGACATAGGTTTCCTCGACCGCCGCATGGTCCGGCGCATAGGTCGCGAGCAGCTTGGCGAGGGCGGCGTCCAGCGTGTGCAGCCGCTCGGCCACCGCCGCCGCGCCATCGGTCGCGATGACCCCGTCAGTGACGTGCCGCAGCCGGTTGCCATCGACATCGATGATGCCGAAGCCGGTGAAGCGAAGGCCGGGATCGATCCCGATGATGCGCGCGCGAATCGGCATATCCACAATATATATAGGATTCGGCGTTCCCCGTCCGGTCAGGCGGACAGCGTCTGCATCACCTCGTCGGGAATTTCGAAATTGGCGTAGACGTTCTGCACGTCATCGCTCTCCTCGAGCGCGTCGATCAGCTTCATCACGCTGCGGGCCGCATCCTCGTCGAGCGGCGTGCTGGTAGTCGGCCGCCAGTCGAGCTTCGCGGCTTCGGGCTCGCCGAATTTCTGCTCCACCGCATCGCGCACGGCGAAGAAACTTTCCACCGCGCAGATGATTTCGTGGGCCTCATCGGTGCTCTGCACATCGTCCGCCCCGGCCTCGATCGCGGCCTCGAGCATGTCGTCCGCGCTCGCCGCGGCGGCGGGATAGCGGATCAGGCCGATGCGGTCGAACATGAAGGCGACGGAATTGGTCTCGCCCAGCGCACCGCCATGTTTCGAGAAGGCTGCCCGCACGTCGGAGGCCGTGCGGTTGCGGTTGTCGGTCAGCGCCTCGACGATGATCGCGATGCCGGACGGGCCATAGCCCTCGTAGCGCACCTCGGCATAGTCGTCGCCGCCAGTGCCGCCGGCCGCCTTCTTGATCGCCCGCTCGATCGTGTCGCGCGGCATGTTCGCCTGACGGGCGGCGGCACACGCCGCGCGCAGCCGCGGATTCGCTGCGGGGTCGGGCAGGCCGGTTCTGGCCGATACCGTGATCTCGCGGATCAGCTTGGCGAACTGCCGGGCGCGCCGCGCATCCTGCGCGCCCTTGCGGTGCATGATGTTCTTGAATTGCGAATGTCCGGCCATCAGAAAATCCATGATTCAGCGTCGAAGCGCGCGGGGGCGCGCTCCGGGAGTTTCGGTCGTGGCCGGCGATATCATGTCCGGCCCGAATTTGATATGCCCCCGGAGCGGCCGGATGGTGCGGCCACGATCGGGGGATGGATGGAGAGAGCTTCGCTGGGGCTGGCGCATCGCGCATGGCGGTTGTTGCCGGCCGAGACGCGGCGCCGCGCCATGACGCGGGTGGCGGGCCTCATCGCCGGCCGGCCCGACCGCGTGCCGCCGGCAGCGAGCGAGGGGATCGTGGTGGCCGGGGATCTCGACGGGGCAAACGGCCTCGCCGAGACCAGCCGGATCATGGATACGGTGTTCCGCCAGATCGGCGTGGGGCGCGGCACGCTCCAGCTCGGCCTGCCCAGCGTCACGCCGGCGCCGGGCGCGCTGCCGCCCGCCGGGGCGGCGATGCTCGCGGTGGTGAACGCGCCGATCCTGCCCGTCGGCCTCGCCCGCTGGCCGCGCGCGCTGATGCAGGGGCGCAGGGTGATCGGCCTGTTCGTGTGGGAACTGCCGGCGGTGCCGGCCGCCTGGCATGTGGGGGCGAAATTCGTCCACGAGATCTGGGCGCCGTCCGCCTTCTGCGCCGAGGCGTTCGAGCCCCTGGCGCCGGGGCGCGTGCGCGTCGTGCCCTACCCGCTCGCCGCCTTGCCACCGCCGCGCATCGAAGGCGGGCGGGGCGATTTCGGCCTGCCCGAAGGCGCGCTGGTGGTGCTCGTCGTGTTCAATCTCGCCTCCAGCCGCGTGCGCAAGAACCCCGAGGGCGCCATCCGCGCCTTCCGCGCCGCCTTCGGCGACCGCCGTGACCGGGTGCTGGTGCTCAAACTGTCCGGCACCTCGCTGTATCCCGGGGATCGCGCGGAAATCCGGGCGATGGTCGCGGATGCGCCGAATATCCGGGTGATCGACGAGACCATACCAGAGCCCGCCCTGCGCGGGCTGATCGCGGCGAGCGACATCGTGATGTCGCTGCATCGCGCCGAGGGATTCGGGCTCATCCCGGCCACGGCGATGCTGCTCGGCCGCCCGGTGGTGACGACCGGCTGGTCCGGTAACATGAGTTTCATGGACGCGGAGAGCGCTGCCCTCGTGAAATACGATCTGGTGCCGGTGAACGACCCGCGCGGCACCTACCGGCTGCAGGGCAGCCGCTGGGCCGAGCCGGATTTCGGGCATGCGGCCGTATTGCTGCGGCAGCTCGCCGACGATCCCTCCGCTCGGGCGGCACTCGCCGCGCGCGGGCGGGAGATGGCGACGCGCGCGCTCGGCGATGCGCCGGTGCGCGATGCGCTCGCCGCATCCGGCATCCGATGAGGATTCTCACCTGGCAATGGGGGCGGCGCGGCGCCGGGCCACGCTTCGCCGCGCTGCTCCACGCGGCGCTTGGCCGCCTGCCGGCAACCGAATCCGTGCTGTCGCTCTCGGCGGAGGCGGAAATCCTCGGCGAGGCAGACGCGCCGGACTGCGCCTGGCGGTATCCGACATATTCGAGCGCCGGCGGCGCGCTGGCGCGGCTGGCGACCCTGCCCTTCGCCGGGCGCGGCGTTCGCGCCGGGCTCGCGCGGATTGCCCCGGATGCCGCCCTGTGTGCCATGCCCGCGGTGCTCGACCGCCTGATGGTCGCCAATCTGCGCGTGCCTTACGCGATCATCGTGCATGACGCGGTCTGCCACCCCGGCGAAAGCCTGAGCTTCCGGCTGGTGAACCAGGCGCGGCTGCTGCGCGGCGCGGGCCTGCTGGTCACGCTCAGCCAGGCAGTGACCGACGAGTTGCACGAATCCGGCGCGGTCCGCCCCGGCCTGCGGGTTCTCACCCTCACGCTTCCGCCGATGCCGGTAGGCGATGGCGCGATGCCGGCCGCACCCTTCGCACATGGCGGACGGCCGCGGCTGCTGATGTTCGGCCGGCTGCTGCCTTACAAGGGGCTCGACCTGCTCTGCGAGGCGATGGAACGCCTCGGCCCCGACCCGGGATTCGGGCTGCATGTCGCCGGCAATGGTCCGGATTCAGCCGAGCTGAGCCGGCTCGCGGCGATGGCGCATGTCACGCTCGACCGGCGCTGGATTCCCGAGGCCGAGCTGTCGCAGCTGATCGGCGATGCGGATGCGCTGGTGCTGCCCTACCGGCAGGCGAGCCAGTCCGGCGTGGCCGCGGCGGCCCTCGCCCTGGGACGACAGGTGATCGCCACCGATGTCGGAGGTCTCGCCGAACAGTTGCGGGATGCGCCGCAGGCGATCCTCTGCCCGCCGGATGCCGACGCGCTGGTGGCGGCGCTGCGGCGCTGGTGCGCGCGCCGGGAGGCGGGGGAGATCGGGACAGCCGCCGATCCGGTGGCGGCGTGGACGGCGATGGCCGCTCAGCTGCGCGCCGGGCTGGGCGCGATCTCGGGCGCGGCCTGAACCGGCTTCACCGACCAGACCAGCAGGGCGGCGCCGGCCAGCATCACCGCCACCATCACGAACGGCGCGCCGGGAAAGCGCCACGGCAGACCGCCGCTGAACGCCTCGAACACGGCAGCGCCGGTCAGCGGGGCGACGATCGCGGTGAGCCCCTCGATCGAGGATAGCGCGCCGTTCATCCGCCCCTGCTGGTCGGGCGGTGCGCCGCGCGAGAGCATGCTGCGGATCGCGGGATTGGCGATCGAGCCCAGCGCCATCAGCCCAACCCCGGCGAACAGCCAGGCCGCCGTCGGCGCGAGGCCGAAGATCAGATAGGCGGCGGCGTTGCAGGCGAAGCCAACGAAGGCGGCGCCGCGCTCGCCGAACCACGTCACCGCCCGGCGGACGAGGCCGAATTGCACGATGGTCGAGGCGAGACCGATACAGGCGAAATAGACGCCGCTCTCGCGCGGCCCCCAGCCGAAGCGCAGCGCGGCATAGAGAACGAACACCGCCTGGATCGCGCCGAGGCCGAACCATCGCACGCTCCACGCCGCGGCGAGGCGCCACAGATGCGGGGCGGCGGTGAACAGCCGCATCGCGCCGAGCGGCGTCGCCTCGCGCAGGCGAAACGGCCGCCGCCGCTCCGGCGGCAATGATTCGGGCAGGACGAAAATGCCATAGATCACATTGACCCCGACCAGCCCGGCCGAGACCAGGAAGGGTAGCCGCAGGTCGATCGCGCCGAGAAAGCCGCCGATCATCGGGCCGGTGGTGAAGCCGAGGCCAAAGGCGGCGCCGATCAGGCCGAAGCGCTGGGCGCGGCGCTCCGGCGGCGTGATGTCGGCGATATAGGCGCTGGCGGCGGAGACATTGCCGGCCGTCGCACCGGCGACCAGCCGGCCGACGAAGAGCCAGAGCAGGTTGGGCGCGAAGGCGAGGAGGAGATAATTCGCCGCACTGCCGGCGAGGGAGACGAGGATGAGGCGGCGGCGGCCGAACCGGTCGCTGAGCTGGCCGAGCACCGGGGCGGCGAAGAACTGCGTCGCCGCGAAGGTCATGCTCAGCACGCCGACCCAGAGGGCCGCCTGCGAGGTCGGCGTGGCCGAGAGATGTTCCACGAGATCGGGGAGGATCGGGGCGACGAGGCCGAAGCCGATCGAATCGATGACCAGAACGGCGAAAATGAACCCCAAGCTCAGCCCGCCTCCGCCCTGCGCGCGGCACCGCGCCTCATGCGGGACGAGCGTGCATGGCGCGCGGCCAATCCTGGGTCAGACGTCGAGATTGGCCACCTTCAGCGCATTGCCGACGATGAATTCGCGGCGCGGTTCCACCACGTCGCCCATCAGCGTGGAGAAGATCTGGTCGCTGTCCTCGGCATCGCCGATGCGCACCTGGAGCAGGCGGCGGACCGTCGGGTCGAGCGTGGTCTGCCAGAGCTGGTCGGGGTTCATCTCGCCCAAGCCCTTGAAGCGCTGGATCGACAGGCCCTTGCGCCCGATCGCGAAGAGCTGCTCGATGAGGCTGGACGGCCCGCGCACCGGCAGCGTCTGCGCGCCATGGACGAGGTGCAGGCCGGCGGCGAAGTCGCCGGCAAGCCGGCTGCCGCGTTCCGCGAGCCATCGCGCATCGGTCGAGCGGAGCATCGCGAGGTCGATCGTGTAGCGCTCGGCGACGCTGCGGACCGTGCGGGCCATCGTCACGCCCTGCGCGTCGACCGCGACGACCCAGCCGCGCTCGTTCGGCAGCGAGATGGAGTCGAGCCGTGCTGCGAGAACCGGGGCGAGATCGGCCACGGTCTCCGGCGCCGCGCTGAGCAGCCCGACGATGGCCGCCTGCTCGACATAGGCGACCGGAATGTCGCGCGCGAGATCGACGATGCGCCGCGCCGCCTCGCGCATGAATGGCAGTTCCAGCGCGAGATCCATCCCCTCGATCGTCACCTCGGCCTGGGCGCGCTCGAAGAGGAAGGCCTCCATCGCGTCGTCATCCTTCAGGTAGCGCTCCTCGTTGCCGCGCTTCACGCGGTAGAGCGGCGGCTGCGCGATATAGAGATGGCCGCGCTCGATGAGTTCGCGCATCTGGCGGAAGAAGAAGGTGAGCAGCAGGGTGCGGATATGCGAGCCGTCGACATCCGCGTCCGTCATGATGACGATGCGGTGGTAGCGCAGCTTCGAGATGTCGAACCCGCCCTGCTCCGGCTCGGCCGGGCCGATGCCGGTGCCGAGTGCTGTGATCAGCGTGCCGATTTCGGCCGAGCCCAGCATGCGGTCGAACCGCGCGCGCTCGACATTGAGGATCTTGCCCTTTAGCGGCAGGATCGCCTGGGTCTTGCGGTCGCGCCCCTGCTTGGCCGAGCCGCCCGCCGAGTCACCCTCGACGATGAAGATTTCCGACTTCGCCGGGTCGCGTTCCTGGCAGTCGGCCAGCTTGCCGGGCAGGGTCGAGATGTCGAGCACGCCCTTGCGGCGGGTCAGTTCGCGGGCCTTGCGCGCGGCCTCGCGGGCGGAGGCGGCGTCCATCACCTTCTGGGCGATCAGCCTGCCTTCCTTCGGGTGGGTCTCGAACCAGTGTTCGAGCGTGTCGGCCACCGCCGCCTGGACCAGCGGCTGCACCTCGGAGGAGACCAGCTTGTCCTTGGTCTGCGAGGAGAATTTCGGATCGGGCACCTTGACCGAGAGAACCGCCGTCAGGCCCTCGCGCATGTCTTCGCCGGAGAGCGAGAGACTGTCCTTCTTGCCGATGCTCTCGGCGTATTTCGAGACGACCCGGGTCAGCGCCGAGCGGAAGCCGGCGAGATGGGTGCCGCCATCGCGCTGGACGATGTTGTTGGTGAAGCAGAGCATCGTCTCGTGGTAGGTGTCGTTCCATGCGAGGGCGAACTCGACCTTCATGCCCGCCGAAGTATCGTCCCTGAAGGTGGCGATGGGCGGCGTGAAGAGCTGCGTCTTCGAGCGGTCGAGCCAGGAGACGAATTCGACGAGACCGCCCTCGTAGCGGAAATGGGCGTCCTGCGGGGTGCTGTGCCGCTCGTCGCGCAGGGTGATCGTCAGGCCGGAGTTCAGGAAGGCGAGTTCGCGCAGCCGGCGTTCATAAATCGCGAAATCGAATTCGGTGCGGGTGAAGGTGGCGGCGGAGGGCTTGAAGGTCACCGATGTGCCGGTGGCGTGCCCGGACGGGCCGGTCTCCGCGAGGGGGGCGACGGTGTCGCCATTCTCGAAACGGATGAAATGCTCCCGGCCCTCGCGCCAGATCCGCACATCCATCCATTCCGACAGCGCGTTCACCACAGCGGCGCCCACGCCGTGCAGGCCGCCGGAAACCTTGTAGGAATTCTGGTTGAACTTGCCGCCCGCATGCAGCCGCGTCAGCACCACCTCCGCCGCGGAGATGCCTTCCTCGGCATGGATGTCGGTCGGGATGCCGCGGCCATTGTCGGTCACGGTCATCGACCCGTCGCCGTTCAGCACGACGTCGACCCGGTCGGCAAAGCCGGCCTGCGCCTCGTCCACCGCGTTGTCGATGATCTCGAAACCCATGTGATGCAGGCCGGAGCCGTCATCGGTGTCGCCGATATACATGCCGGGGCGCTTGCGCACCGCATCGAGCCCGCGCAGCACGCTGATCGAGCCGGCGTCATAGGCGTTCTCGGTGGCAAGGTCGGAACCGGCCGTCTCGTCGGAAGCGGGAACGGCGGTCGAGTCGGCGTTGCTGGTCATGCCGGTCAAGCACTCCATTGGTCAGGATTTCACCCTTTTTCTTAGCAGAAGCGGCGCGGATTGCCTAATCGTGCCGGGGGCGCGGCGGGAAAATGCCAGACGGTCTGTAAGCCGGGTTCTGTCCACATCCTTGCGGACGCTGGACGGCCATTCATCTGGGACGCGCATCGCTGCGCGCCTCGCGCGACCAACCCGGGCGACAAGGCGGAATCCCTTCGCGGCCATGATCGCTCACGCCGCCGGCCGCCCCTATTCGGTCTTGCTCCCGGTGGGGTTTTCCCTGCCGCTCCCGTTGCCGGGAACGCGGTGCGCTCTTACCGCACCTTTTCAACCTTGCCGGCAGGCCGAGGCGTGCTGGCGGTATGTTTTCTGTGGCACTTTCCCTGGGGTCGCCCCCGCCGGCCGTTAGCCGGCACCGTCATTCCATGGAGCCCGGACTTTCCTCCGCACCGCAAGCGGCACGGCGGCCGTCCAACCGTCTGGCCCGAGCTTCTTGGGCGATCGGCAGGGTTTGGTCAATGGCGGGATGAGGCCTCGAACAGGGCGCGGATCGCCGCCGCCCGGCCGCGTGTCTGGGCATCCGCGACGCCATCGACCCGCGCGGGGCGGAACCGCCGCTGGAACGCCGCCACCACGATCGCCGCCGGCAAGGACGTGTCGTAGCCGATCGCGGCGAGTTCGGCGAGGATATCGGCGCCATCGGCGGTGGCGTCGGACCACAGGCCGATCCCGGCGGCGGCGAGGTGCGGCCAGGGAAACAGCTCGCCCGGGTCCTGCTTGCGGTCCGGCGCGATGTCGGAATGGCCGACCACGTTGCGAGGCGGCACCTCGTGCCGGGCGATGATGTCCCGGCAGAGCCCGATCAGGCGATCGATCTGCCGCGGCGGGAACGGGACATAGCCCCATTCATGGCCGGGATTGACGATTTCGATGCCGATCGAGCGGTCGTTGAGGGCGGATGCGCCGCGCCAGAAGCTGATCCCGGCGTGCCAGGCGCGCCGGGGTTCCGGCACCAGCGCGTGGATCGTGCCATCTTCCTCGATGAGGTAATGCGACGACACTTTTGCCGCAGGATCGCACAGCCGTTCCAGCGCCGCCCGGCCTGACCGCATCCCGGTATAGTGCAGCACCAGATGATCGACCGGGCCGCCGTCGGGCCGGGCGTCGTGGTTTGGCGAGATCACGCGCCGCGCTCGCGCTTGATCGCATCCCAGGCGGCGTTGATCCGTGCGACACGCTCGGTCGCGCGGGCGATGAACTCCGCCGGCACGCCGCGGGCGGCCAGCTGGTCGGGGTGGTTCTCGCGCATCAGCGCCTTCCAGTGCGCGCGGATGGCCGGCGTGGAGGCGGTGCGGGCGATGCCGAGAACCTGGTAGGGGTCTTCCGCGGTATCGCCGCCGGAGGGGTTCGAGGCCCGCCCGCGCGCGGCCTCGCCCAGGCCGAACAGCGCGCCGATGCGCGCGAGCATGTCCGCCTCGCGCGGGTTCACGGGCCCATCCGCCCGGGCGATGGCAAACAGGGCGCCGAGCACCTGTTCCAGCGCCAGGCGATTGTCGGCGAAGCTCTCGCCCAGCTGCCGCGCATAGGGCTCGAAGCCGGCGGCGTCCTCGCGGGCCTGGTCGAACAGATGCCCGATCGTCGGGATCGCCGCCTCGTCGATCCGGAACTGCCGCTTGAAGGCGTCGATCTCGGCGCGCACCACCGGACCGTCGCATTTGGCAAGCTTTGCCGCGAGAACGGTGACGCCGATCGCGAAAACCTGCTCGCGCCGGCCGAGCAGGGCGGCGAACCGGGCGGAGTCGAGCGGCAGCGCGCGGCCGAGCCGGGCGCCGAACGAGCCGAGATCGCCGGTATCGGCCGCATGGCCGAGCGCCGCCCCGGCAACTGCGCCGAGCGGCCCGCCGACGGCGAAACCGGCCACCCCGCCGATGATCTTGCCCCACACGTTCATGCGCCCAGTATCGGCCCGCCCAGGTGAGGGGTCAAAGGGGGGCTGTATGAAAGATGTTCAGTAGCGCCGCAGCAGGGCGACGAGCCGCCCCTGCACCTTGACCCGCTCGGCGGGAAAGATGCGGATTTCATAGCGCGGGTTGGCGGGCTCCAGCGCCGTCGAGTTGCCGCGCCGGCGCAGCCGCTTGAGGGTCACTTCCGTCTCGTCGATCATGGCGACGACGATTTCGCCGGTTTCGGCGGTTTCGCCGCGACGGATGATGGCGAGGTCGCCATCGAGGATCCCGGCCTCGATCATCGAATCACCGGTGACCTCGAGCGCGTAATGCTCTCCGGGCCCGACGAGGGAGGCGGGAATCTCGATCTCGCTCTGGTTCTCGCGCAGCGCCTCGATCGGCTGGCCCGCCGCGATCCGCCCATAGAGCGGGAGGGTGATGGCCGCCGCCGGATCGGCCGCGCGGGCCCCCTGGAGGCGGGCGGCGAAATTGCCCTGGATCACGTTGGGGGCGAAACTTGTCTCCCGCCGGTCCGCCACCACGTCGGACGGCAGGCGCAGCACTTCCAGCGCCCGCGCCCGGTGCTTGTGCCGCCGCAGGAAGCCGCGCTCTTCAAGCGCGCCGATCAGCCGGTGGATTCCGGATTTCGACTTGAGATCGAGCGCATCCTTCATCTCCTCGAAACTCGGGGAGCAGCCCGTCCGGCGCAGGTGCTGATCGATGAAGACCAGCAGTTCGTGTTGCTTGCGGGTGAGCATCGACAAACTCCGGCGTTTGCTTCCCGGGCGCGGCTGAAGGGCCGGGAACGCGATAACGCAACGAGGGAACAAAGCGCTAACATCGTTCTACCGGCCGCCTCCGCGCCGCGTCAAGCCCTTCCGGCGAAGGCCCCGACGCAGCGTCCGGTCAGACGATCGCGCGCTGATATTGCGGCACGAGTTCGGGCTGCAGGCCGAAATGCCGGGCCACGCTCAGCGGCCAGGCCGGGTCGGCCAGCACGGCGCGAGCGACGAAGACGAGGTCTGCGCGTTCGTTGGCGATGATCTCGGCGGCAAGCTCCGGCGCGCGGATCATGCCGACGGCGCCGGTCGCGATCCCGGCCTCGCGGCGGATCCGTTCGGCGAAGGGCACCTGGTAGCCCGGATGGATCGAGGGGATTTTCTGGTGCGGCGCGATGCCGCCGGTCGAGCTGTCGATCAGGTCGACATCGCCGCGCGCGGCAAGCCAGCGGCAGAGCGTCACCGCCTGGTCGGCGTCGAACCCGCCCTCGATCCAGTCGGTGCAGGACAGGCGCACGAAGAAGGGCAGGTCGGCCGGCCATTCCGCGCGCATCGCGTCGATCGCTTCCATCACGATCCGCGCGCGATTGGCGAGGTCGCCGCCATAGGCGTCGGTGCGGTGGTTGCTGACCGGCGAAAGGAACTGGTGCAGCAGGTAGCCATGCGCCGCGTGGAGTTCGATGACACGGAACCCGGCGCGGCGGGCGCGGGCGGTGGTCGCGGCGAAATCGCGCAGGATGGCGGCGATCTCGGCGGTGGTCAGCTCGTGCGGGGTCGGGCGGTCGGCCGCGAAGGGCAGCGGGCTCGGCGCCACCGGCAGCCAGCCCTCGGGGGCATCGGGCGCCACGAACCCATCGCCCTTCCAGGGCTGGGTCTGGCTCGCCTTGCGGCCGGCATGGGCGATCTGGATGGCCGGCACCGCGCCGCCATACTCGATCAGCGCGACCACGCGCTTCATGAAGGCTTCCTGCTCGTCGTTCCAGAGCCCGAGGCAATACGGGGTGATCCGCGCCTCCGGCGAGGTATGGGTCGCCTCGGTGAAGACGATGCCGGCACCGCCCATCGCCTTCGAGCCGAGGGTCTGGATGTGCCAGTCCTGCCCGAGACCGTCGATGGCGCTGTACTGGCACATCGGCGAGACGACGATGCGGTTGCGCGCCTCGACGCTGCGGAAGCTGACCGGCTGCAGGAGCTTGGGGATACGCGGCATGGGGAACCCTTTCGATCGTGAATCTGTCCGGTCAGATGGCCCAGGGGAGGCGGGCATGCAACCGCCGGCCCTTGCCAGGTGACCCGCGCTGCCGCCAACTCGGCCCATGGCGATTCTCTCGATCCAGTCCCAGGTGCTCAACGGCGCCGTCGGCAATTCCGGTGCGGCGTTCATCCTGGCACGGCTCGGCCACGAGGTCTGGCCGCTACCGACCGTCTTGCTGTCGCACCATCCAGGGCATGGCGGCGCGGAGGGCGGGCCGGTCAAGCCGGCGCGGCTCGCGGCACTGGTCGCCGGGCTTGCCGCCCGCGGGGCCTTTGCCCGGTGCGAAGCGGTCGTCTCCGGCTATCTCGGCGTCGAGGCCGCCGTCCCTGTCGTGGAGGACGCGGTGGCGCGCGCGCGGGCCGCCCATCCGGGCGCCCTCTATGTCTGCGATCCGGTGATCGGCGATCATGGCCGGGCCTATGTGCCGTCGGCGCTGATCGCGGCCATCCGCGACCGGCTGGTGCCGCGCGCTGACATCCTGCTGCCCAACGCGTTCGAGCTTGGCGTGCTGGCCGGATCGCCGCCCTCGGACCGGCGATCCGCCTTCGCCGCGATGGCCGCGCTCGGCCCGAAAGCCGTCATTCTCACCGGGTTCTGCGGCGCGGATACGCCGCCCGACATGCTCGACATCCTGGCACTCGACGGCGACGGCCCGCGGCAGATCGCGGTGCCGCAGCTCGCCGGGCGGTTTTCCGGCGCGGGCGATGCCTTCGCCGCCCTGTTCCTCGCGCATTACCTGCCGGTGCGCCGGCTCGACAAGGCGCTGGCGGCGGCTTCCGCATCCATGACCGCGCTGCTGCGCGCCACCCTGCGCCACGGCGCCGACGAGCTGGCGATCGTTGCCGGCCAGCAGGCGTGGATCGCCGCGGCACAAGACGGGGAATCATGAAAATCGGGCAAGCCCGAGCAATTCAGTTGATATCGGTTAACGCGTTGCCATACTCTCGCACCAGCGTGGCCTGATCGCCGTCTCTCCCTGCGGCACGGGCTTTCACGGGAGGATCGCAATGACAACAATGGCTGCCATTCTGAAACAGAAACCCATGGCGCTGATCTCGGTCCAGCCCGAGACGCGCATTCGCGACGTCGTCGCCCTGCTCGCGGAGAAGCGGATCGGCGCGGTGGTGGTGCAATCCGTCGAGAACGACCTGCTCGGCATTCTCTCGGAACGCGACGTGGTGCGCAGCCTCGCCGCCAATGGCGCGGCGACGCTCGACATGCAGACGAGCCAGTTGATGACCCGCGCGCCGACGACGGCGACACCGGCAACCACCGTGCTCGAAGCCGAAAACCTGATGACCGACGGCCGGTTCCGCCATTTGCCCATCGTCGATGGCGGGAAGCTGATCGGCGTCGTCAGCATTGGCGACGTCGTCAAGTCGCTGATCGAGGTGCAGACCCACGAGGTCCGCAGCCTGCGTGAATATGTGAATGGCGGCGTCTGATCGCGCCTGATGAATGTTTAGCCGACGGCGCTTGATTGCGCCGGATAAATATCTGGCCGGTGGCGCTTGTTTGCGCCGCCGGACACACACTCAACGCGGCGGTGCGAGGGGTTGGGCCTGCACGCTGCCAGTCGCGCCGCTCTGATACGAGGACGCCGGCGCCGCCGGTTCCAGCGATTGTGGTTGCCCCGCGGCTGACGCCCCCGTCTGCGTGTTCCCCTGTGCGCCCGATGCAGCACCGCCACCGGCCCAGGGCGGATTGCCGAGATTGACCTGCTTCGGCGTCGTGTTGGCCGCGGTCAGCGCGCCAATGCCGCCCCCCACCGCACCGCCGACCAGAACCCCGATCGGCCCGCCGATGAGGCCAAAGGTCGCGCCCGTCGCGGCTCCGCCGGCCGCGCCGCCGCCGAGGCGATTGCTTGCCTGGGTGCCGCACCCCGTCAGTGATACGGCGATGGAGATCGCGAGGCCGATGGGGGCTGCCAGTCGCCGATAAGCGGGGCGGTCTTTCATGAAGCGTCTTCCTTGCGGTGATCGGTCGTGCCTGTCGGCCCCGTGATGCGCGGACTCATGCCAATGAGATTTCGGGCGCGACGGTTCGAGACAAAGATTCCACGACAAACAGCCTTGGCGGATCGCCCCGATCCGTCAAGCATTTTTCACCGGCAAGGGCGATTTCCGCAGGCAGGCTTGGCACATTTTCTGCTTGTGACCCCGGGTCACACGGATCAGCCGAACCGGGCAACGGACGGCATAAAAAAGGAGCAGGTCGCCATGAAGCGGCGTTTGTTGGCAGCGGGAGCCCTTGTGCTCGCGCTTCAATGTGTTTGTCTGCCCGCAAAAGCGGCACAAACCGGGTTGAGCGCGGGCGATACTGCCTGGATGTTGGTCAGTTCGGTCCTCGTCCTGCTGATGACGATTCCGGGCCTCGTGCTGTTCTATGGCGGCATGGTCCGCAAGAAGAACGTGCTGTCGATCATGATGCAGAGCGTGATCATCTGCGCCAGCGTCACGGTTCTCTGGCTCGTCGTCGGCTACAGCCTCGCGTTTTCCAACGGCAACGGCTTCATCGGCGGCCTTGGGGATGTTCTGCTCAACAACCTGGCGGGCGACTGGAACCAGCCCTTCACCCTCGGCGCCGGCCTGCCCGGGGCGGTGCACATGCGGGTGCCGGAGAGCGTGTTCGTCATGTTCCAGCTGACCTTCGCCGTGATCACGCCGGCGGTGATCACCGGCAGTTTCGCCGAGCGGATGAAATTTTCGGCGCTGCTGATCGTCATGGCCGCGTGGTCGCTGCTCGTCTATGCGCCGATCGCGCATTGGGTCTGGAGCCCGGCCGGCTGGCTCTACCGGCTCGGCCTCGCGGATTACGCGGGCGGCACGGTGGTGGAGGTGAATTCCGGCATCGCCGGCCTGGTCTGCGCCCTTTATCTCGGCCGCCGCCTCGGGTTCGGGCAGGACAACATGATGCCGTGGAACCTGTCCTATGCGGTGATGGGCGCCTCCCTGCTCTGGGTCGGCTGGCTCGGCTTCAATTCGGGCGGGGCGGGCGGCGCCAATCCCAACGCCGGCATGGCGGTGCTGGTCACCCAGATGGCCGCGGCGGGTGCGACCCTGTCATGGACCGCGATCGAATGGGCGCATCTCGGGCGGCCGACCGTGCTGGGCGCGATTTCCGGCGCCGTCGCCGGCCTCGTCGCGATCACCCCGGCGGCCGGCTTCCTGCTGCCGGGACCGGCGCTGCTGCTCGGCATCGCGGCCGGCATCGTCTGTTTCTGGGCCGTGACGGTGGTGAAGATCCGCCTGCGATATGACGATTCGCTCGATGCCTTCGGCGTGCACGGCGTCGCCGGCATTCTCGGCACGCTGGCGACCGGGCTGCTCGCCTTTGCCCCGCTTTCGGGCGGCGCGGTCCGCCCGGGGCTGCACCAGCTTGGCATCCAGGCGCTCGGGGTTGCCGCCACCATCGTCTATTGCGGCATCGTCACTACCGGGATTCTCTTCGTGACCCAGCGCCTGGTGGGTCTGCGGGTGAACCGCGACGAGGAGCGGCAGGGCCTGGACGAGGTGCTGCACGGCGAATCGATCGCCTGACGCCGCGCCGGCCCGTCCGCGGGCCGGCTTGACGGGCGGTGTCCGCAGGCGAACGATGGCTCCCCCCTCGCCTGTCATCCAAGGAGGATACCGTCTTGCTCATCGGCATCGATCCGCTTCTCACCGCCGATCTGCTGCACGCGCTGCGCGCCATGGGGCATGGCGACAGCATCGCGGTGGTCGACGCCAATTTTCCGGCGGCGACCTGCGCGCGGCGGCTCATCGTCCTGCCGGGAACCACGTCGGGGCAGATGCTGCAGGCGATCCTCGGCGTGCTGCCGATCGATGATTTCATCGCCGAGCCGTTGCGGACGATGCAGGTGGTGGGCGACCCGGCGGCGGTGCCGCCGGCGGTGGCCGAGTTCCGCCGGATCGCGGCGGCGGCGGGAATCGGCGCCGCGCGTATCGGCGGGCGCGACCGGCATGAATTCTACGCGGACTCCCGCGATGGTTTCGCCATCGTGCAGACCGGCGACCGCCGCCGCTATGCCAATATCCTCATCACCAAGGGCGTGATTGCGGCCGGGGATTGAAGGGGTGATATCGCTGCCGGGGTTGGCGCGGACGCGGCGCTGAACTACGTCCGGACCATGACACGCCCCGAGCCATCGCCATCCGCACCGCCACCGCCGGATCGTCCTGCCAAACGCCACCGCCCCAGCGCTGCGGATGCCTATGAGAGCCTGCTGAAGGCGATCGAGGGAGGCGCATTGCCACCGGGCGCGCGACTGCGCGAGACCGAGCTTGCCCAACGCTTCGGCATCAGCCGCACCCCCGTGCGCGAGGCGCTGAAACGGCTCGAACATAAAGGGCTGGTTGTCCATACCCCGCATCAGGGCGCGATGGTGGCGACGCTCAGCGATGTGCAGATGACCGAGTTGTACGAAATGCGCGCCGTGCTGGAGGGTGCGGCGGCGCGGATGGCGGCACAGCACGCGGCGGAGTCCGACATCGCCCTGCTTGCGGCGCTGGTCGAGCGGGACGCGGCCCTCATCGCCAGCCCCGAAGACCTCGCGCTCAACAACCGGCTGTTCCATCGCCAGATCCTGACCGCGTCGCGCAACCGCTATCTGCACGACATGCTCGAAAGCCTGCGGCTGTCCCTCGCCCTGCTCGGCGGCACGACCCTTGCTGTCGCGGGGCGCGCGGCAACGGCGGTCGAGGAGCACAGGGCGATCCTCGAACGGATCGCGGCGCGCGACACCGACGGCGCAGAGGCCGCTGCCCGGGCGCATATCCGGGCGGCATTTCAGGCCCGCATCCTGCGCGCGGCGATGCGGGATGCCGATGCGGACCGATAGATTGCATCTCATTGTATACAATATTGACCGGATGGAAGCCACGCTTTAGGTGTGTCGGCCATGGCGGACGGCGCGACCCTTCCCGATTCGATCGATACGCTGGTGATCGGCGGCGGCAATGCCGCGCTCTGTGCCGCGATCAGCGCGCGGCGCGGCGGTGCGTCGGTTCTGGTTCTGGAGGCGGCGCCGGAATTCTATCGCGGCGGCAACACGCGGCACACGCGCAACATGCGCTGCGCCCATGACAGCGCGACGGCGTTTCTCACCGGCCCCTATACCGAGGAGGAGTTCTGGCAGGACCTGCTCCGCGTCACCGGCGGCGAGACCGACGAAGACCTCGCCCGCCACATGATCGCCGAATCGAAGGACATGCTGGACTGGATCGGCCAGCAGGGCGTGCGGTTCCAGCCCTCGCTCGGCGGCACGCTGAGCCTCGGGCGGACCAACTCCTTTTTCCTCGGCGGCGGCCGCGCGATGCTGAAATCGCTCTATCGCACCGCCGAGGCGCTCGGGGTTCGCGTTGCCTATGACGCGGAGGTGGTCGGGCTCGACATCGATGACGGCGTGTTCCGCGCCGCCAGGGTCCGCCTTGGCGATGACACCGTGACCATCGGCGCGCGCACGCTGATCGCCGCCGCCGGCGGATTCGAGGCGAACACGGAGTGGCTCAGGGAGTCCTGGGGGCCGGCGGCTGACAATTTCCTGATCCGCGGCACACCCTATAACCGCGGCACCGTCCTGCGCCTGCTGCTGGACGCCGGGGCGATGCCGGTCGGCGACCCGACGCAGTGTCACGCCGTCGCCATCGATGCGCGGGCGCCGCGATTCGACGGCGGCATCATCACCCGGCTGGATTGCGTGGTGTTCGGCGTGGTGGTCAATGCGAACGCCGAACGCTTCTATGACGAGGGCGAGGATGTCTGGCCGAAGCGCTATGCGATCTGGGGCCGCCTGATCGCCGCCCAGCCCGGGCAGATCGGCTACATCGTGTTCGACGCCAAATCCCTCGGGCTGTTCATGCCATCGCTGTTTCCGCCGGTGCAGGCGGATGATCTCGGCACGCTGGCGGAGCGGCTCGGGCTGGACCCGGCGCGCTTTCAGGCCACGCTCGCCGGGTTCAACGCCGCCGTCCGCGACGGGACGTTCGATCACACCATGCTCGACGATTGCCGCACCGAAGGCCTGGAGCCGCCGAAATCCCACTGGGCGCGGCGGATCGATACCCCGCCCTTCTATGCCTATCCGGTCCGCCCCGGCATCACCTTCACCTATCTCGGCGTGCGGGTGGACCGGAACGCCCGGATCCGCATGCAGGACGGGCGACCGGCGGCCAACATGTTCGCCGCCGGCGAGATCATGGCCGGCAACGTGCTCGGCCGCGGCTATGCCGCGGGGATCGGCATGACGATCGGCAGCGTGTTCGGCAGGATTGCGGGACGGGAGGCCGCGCGCCATGGGCGGAACTGAAATGAAGGCCGGCTCTGCGCTCGCCGAGGCCGGGCGGATCATGACGATCTGCAATTCCTGCCGCTATTGCGAGGGGCTGTGCGCGGTTTTTCCAGCGATGGAGCGGCACACCATTTTCGATGCCGGCACCCTCGCCCATCTTGCCAGCCTTTGCCATGGCTGCGGCGCCTGCCTCGACGATTGCCAGTTCGCGCCGCCGCACGAATTCGCGGTCAACGTGCCGCGCACCATGGCAGCCGCGCGGCGCGAATCCTATGCGGCGCATGCCTGGCCGCGCGGGACCGGCATCGCCTTCCTCAATGGTGGCCGCGTCACCGCTGCGGTCATGCTGGCCAGCATTGCGGCGTTCCTGCTGGTCCTCGCCCCCGCGATGTCGGGGGCGAAGGGCGTGCTGGCCGCACCGGGCGCGTTCTATCGCCTCATGTCGCACCAGATGATGGTCGCGGTGTTCGGGCTGGCCTTTGTCTATGCCGTCGTTGCGATCGCCGCGGGGGTGAGGCGCTTCTGGCGCGCGGGCGGCGCGGCGCGACCGATCGACGGCACCACCATCGCCACGGCGCTGCATGACGCGGCGCGGCTGCGCTATCTCGACGGCGGCGGCGCCGGCTGCCCGGACACGCAGGACGCGCCGCGCGACCACCGCAAGATATTTCACCACATGGTGTTCTACGGCTTCGGCCTCTGCTTTGCCTCGACCACGGTTGCGACCCTCTTTCACTACGCGCTGGGGCGCGACGCGCCCTATC
The DNA here is from genome assembly GCF_002255515.1 of Acidiphilium sp. 20-67-58. Lineage (NCBI taxonomy): Bacteria > Pseudomonadati > Pseudomonadota > Alphaproteobacteria > Acetobacterales > Acidocellaceae > Acidiphilium > Acidiphilium sp. 20-67-58. The sequence goes on from NZ_NCAS01000031.1 coordinate 24,424, forward strand.
CGTTCCTGTCATTGCCGGTGCTGCTGGGCACCGCCGGCGGCATCGGGCTCGTCATCGGCGCGCCGGGGCTGCTGGTCGAGAAGTTCCGCCGCAAGCGCGACTTCGCCGATGCGGCGGGACGCCCGCTCGATCTCGCCTTCGTGCTGTCGCTGTTCCTGGTCGCGTTGACCGGCCTCGCCCTGCTCGCCCTGCGCGCGACACCCTGGGCCGCGGTTCTGCTCTGCGTGCATCTCGGCGTCGTGCTCGGGTTTTTCCTGACCATGCCCTACGGCAAGTTCGTCCACGGCATCTGGCGTTTCGCCGCCCTGCTGCGGCATGCGGCCGAGGGGCGGGAAGACGCCGCGGGCTCCGATGCCGCGGCTTGACAACATGCCCGGCGACAAGGACCACTTCGGCCACCATACGTGACGATGCGAACAATGAATAACAGGGAGGAAAACATGACAAATGCGGCCGAAGCGCCCACCGAAAAACAGATCTTCAAGGTCGCACTTGCGAGTATCATCGGGTCGGTGATCGAGCAGTATGACTTTCTCGTCACCGGCATCATCGCCGCGACGGTCTGGGGCGGGGTCTTCTTCAAGCTGCCAGGGCTTGCCGCGATTGCCGCCGCCATCGGCGTCTATGGCATCGGCATTATCATCCGCCCGCTCGGCGCCTTCATCTTCGGCAACATCGCCGACCGCCACGGCCGCAAGGACGCGATGGTGTATGCGCTGGTGCTGATGGGTGTCAGCACGCTGCTGATCGGCCTGACGCCCGGTTATGATTCGATAGGGGCAGTCGCACCGATCTTGCTGATCATCTTCCGGCTCGCCCAGGGGATCAGCTTCGGCGCCGAATTCGGCACGGCCTCGACCTGGGTCGTCGAGCAGGCGGCGCGCTCGCGGCACCGCGCCTTCTGGGGCGCCTGGGTCGGCTTCGCGATTCCGATCGGCCTGCTGCTCGGCTTCGGCTCGGTGATCGTGGTGAAATCCCTGATGTCGCACGCGGACTTCATCGCCTGGGGCTGGCGCATCTTCTTCTTCATCGGCTTCCTCGTCGCCATCGTCGGCATCGTCATCCGCGCCCGCACCGAGGACAGCTTCGTGTTCGAGCGGCATCGCGCCCGCAAGGCGGTGCTGGAACTGCCGGCAAGCCAGGTCTGGCGCGAAATGCCGGGCCGGATCCTGCGCACCTCGATGGTGAACGCGATGTTCAGCGGCGCGTTCTTTCTCTGCTTCGTCTTCGGCACGAGCTACATGAAGGCCGTCGGCTTCACCGCGACACAGGCCGAAACCATCGGCCTGATCGCCGCAGGCTCGATGTTCATTTTCATGTATCTCGGCGCCCGCCTCGCCGACCGCCTGAACCGCCGGATCGTGCTGCTGACCTCGGCGGGGGTGTTCCTGGTCTTCGCGATCCCGTATTTCGACCTGATCAACACCCATGAATTCGTGATGGCGATGATTGCCGAGATCATCGGCTTCGGCTTCGTGTTCGGCTTCGGCTACGGCGCCATTCCGGCGTTCTACACCGAGAATTTCCCGACGCGTTACCGCGCCTCGGGGGCGAGCCTCGGCTACCAGATCTCGCAGGTTTATGGCGGCGGACTGATCCCCATCCTCGCCGGCCTCATGCTGCACAGTGCGGGCATCGCGCACGCCTATGTCTATATCGGCCTGATGGTGATGGCCTATGCGCTGCTGGCGATCTACGCGATCCTGACGACGCCGGACACCACGGGCGCCGATCTGGAGCGTTAGAGCACTTTCCGATCCGATTGGATCGGATGTAGTGCTCTATCATATTGATAAGTCGAGAATCTTTAACCGATCAGATGATTCCATCTGATCGGATGATGCTCTAGGCTCTGGACTCAACTGATCCAAGATGTGACGGCGAGGACGAGGCAAATACCAGCGAGGAAAT
>NZ_NCAS01000069.1:0-7161 GCF_002255515.1 Acidiphilium sp. 20-67-58
TTGTCGATGCTGCCGGGCGCAGGTGGTATCGGCAATATGAAAACGCTTTGAGCGTAAAGTGGTTTGGGGCTAAAGGAGATAACACGACTGACGACACCACCGCAATCCAAAACGCCATTAATGCTCTGCCACCGAGCGGCGTTCTGTTTGTGCCGCCGGGCCGATATCTGCTTTCAAACCAGATCACCATCTCGACACCGGGCGTCGCTGTCATCGGTGCGGGATGGTCTTCCGCAGTCACCGTCACGCCGACCGCAGGCACCATCTTTGTGTGCTCGTTCGCGCCCTCCGTGGCGGCGAACGTCTTCTACGTCACCGGCTCAAATATCGGATTTGAAAATCTTGAAATCTGGCCAAACTACCAGCCTGCGGCGGCTTCGGGATGGACGCCGGTCGCAACGCCGAACGCGATTCAGTTTTATAGGTCCTCGGGCGCAGCAACGGGCGGTGACGACGGACGCATCACTAATGTCATGATCCGAGGGATGTCCATAGGCGTCTACTATTTCGGCGCGGACCGTGGGCGCGTGCAGGGGCTATACGGCCAGACATTTGGCCCTCTGCTGAATGTGGACGGAAGCTACGATGTGCTGAAGGTCCACGATTTCCACTATTGGGTGTTCTTTTCGAGCGATACAAATATTCTGGATTATGTTCAACAGAATATATCATCTATTTATTTCGGGCGCGTTGATAATCCGGAAATGACCAACATCTTTAGCTTTAATTGTCATGAAGGTCTCCAATACGGTCCAACAAACACTACCGCAGGGGGCGGTTCTCAAAGAGGCCAATTCGCAAATGTGTGTTTTGACAACTGCTATTATGGAATAGTGCTTGCTTCGGATGGACTTGTCACCTTTGAGGCAAGCAATCTTGCTATTTATTGCTCTACATCGGCAGGAACGGCTACCGCGCCAACGCGCGGAATTTATCAAGTCTCGACTCAGATCGCCAATGCACAAATCACAAACTTCGATTGCGCAGGATCGCAGGGGGAAGCGATTCGTTTCACTGTTTCCGGTTCTCTCCTGCAACTCGATAATGCAAACATTGAAAGCTATAATCAGGTAAACAACAACTTTAATGCTATATACGCAGATACTGGTGTAACGGCCCAAATCGGCTCCATTTCCGTCTCGAAGGCCAATGGCAACAATGTGGTGCCGTTTGGCGGCTCGGGGTCCATCGGGATTGCCTCTCGCCGCACACAATACGCAAATTACGAGACGTGGACTGGAATTTATGGCGGCGATATCGCTACAATGGCCCGGTGCTTTGGGCGAGTGGCCGTTTCTGTCACGGCAACCGGATATACGACGTGGAGCAGCGGCACGCTTCCCGTGACCTACAACACGGCGCTCCTTTGGGGGCGCGCGACACTAGGCTCGCTTCCGACAAGCGCAGCCGTTGATATCTTTGATGGGCAGGCCGCTCCTACATCACCCCCCGTCAGCGGCGTGTCTGGCGAACTCTATGCTGCGTCCACCGGAACCGTATATGTGGACTACGAGGTTGTCGGCGTCCTTTAATGTCCTTCTTTTCTCGCCTGAACAAATCCATAGAGCGTAAAGAAAAAGCCGTCATTCAGGCAATTTCGCGCGGACGCCGTGAGGACAAAATCATGACCGACCCGTGGCCATCCTCCCAGCCGCCGTATTTCGAGCGCGTCGGCATCGAATTTGACACCGCGATCAACGTCGTGACCGGCGGCCCGCTCGGCTGGACCGTGAGCGAGCGCGTGGCGTGGGAGGCAGGCTGGCGGCCTTCCCCCGATCCGGCGCGGGCGCAACGCACCGGGCCGCGCAAGCCCGGCTGGTGCCTGTTCTGCCGGTTTCTCGGCGCGGTCGTGCAGCGCGATCATTGCGGGCTTCAGTTCACCAACGCGCCGTCATCGGTGCCGACCTACATCCGCGCCGGCATTGCGTTCGGCGTCGGCTTCCTTGCGCTCGGGCTGGTCGTCCACGCGCTTTTCTCTGTCTTGTGAGGCTCCATGTCCGATGCCATCCCGCCCGCCATTGCAATCGAACTCGCGCGTCTGGCGGCTGCCGACGTGAGGCACGAATCCTCAATCAGGCGCCTTGAGACGGACATGCAGGAAATCCGTGTCACGCTTGGCATGATGGCGACGAAAGAAGATGCAGCGGAAATCCGAACCCACATCGACAACGCGATCAATGGCCTGCTGCGTGACGCGCTGAATGCGGCTCCGATGCGGCAATCGGTGCTATGGGGGGCGCTGGTGGCACTCGCCACGGTGGGGATGCTCGTCGTGTCTTGGGTGCATCATTGAACCTGGAACGGGCTTATCGCACCTTCCGCAGCCCGAAATTCTTTCTCTGGTTCCTGTGCATCTTTTGCGCCGGCTGGGCTGGGTGGAATTTCACGCCGGGTCTGCCGCATTTCGATGACGGCGGCCTAGAGCGGCTGACGCTGATCCTCTCCATCGAGGCGTCCATTGCATCCGCCGTGATGCTCGCGGTGCAGGAGCGGCAAGAGCAGGCGAACCAAAAGCAACTTCAATACATGCTGCACATCATGGAAGCCCTGCACGACCAACTCACGAAAGGCGCGGAATGAGCCAAGCCCCATTGACCACCGAACAGATGCGCCGGGCGCTTCAACTGGTCGCTCTGCACGGCTCTGTGTCGGCTGCGGCGCGGGCTGAGAACCTTCCGCGCCAGACCCTCGCGCATCAAGTCATGAAGGCGCGCAAACAGGGGATTGCGGCAGACAAACCCCGCGTTCGAGTGCGGGCAGCAACGATTGAGGTGCCGGACCTTCCATCCTCGGCCGAACCACTGGACGAACTGATAGACCGCCGCACGCGGAGCTTCGAGCGGATGCAGGCCGCCGAAGAAGCCCGCGACCTGGTGCCGATCCGCGTCCGGTGCAACGGCCCGTATGGCATCCTGCATTTTGGCGATCCGCACATTGACGACCCCGGTTGCAACTGGCCGTTGCTTCGGCATTGCGTCGATCTGGTGCAGCGGACAGATGGGCTTTTCGCCGGCAACGTCGGCGACAGCAGCAACAACTGGATTGGCCGCCTGGCGCGGCTCTACGCCAATCAAGACGTAACCTCGGACGACACCCTGCGGCTGATCGAGTGGTTGATGAATGCGCTGCCGTGGCTCTACGTCATCGGCGGCAATCATGATGTATGGAGCGGATCGACTGACCCGCTGCGCTGGCTGGCGCGGCAAGCTGGCGTGCTCTACGAGTGGCACGGCGCGCGGCTGGCGCTTGTGCCAGATGCGGGCGAGACGGTGCGGCTGCACATCCGGCACAAATGGCGGGGCAATTCGATCTACAACGCAGCGCACGGTATCGCCCGCGCGGCACGGTTCAGCGGCGATCCTGACCATATCGCGATCGGTGGCCACATTCACACGGCGGCTTACAATATCCTGCCGTTCCGCAACGGAGCGCATATCACGCACGCGATCCAGGTTGGCACGTTCAAGTATTTCGACAGCCACGCCAAGGCGGAAGGGTTCGAGCAGAACAACCTCCCCGCCGTCGTGACCGTCATCAATCCGACCGCGCCGCGCCAGACCGGCCTTGTCACGACATTCTGGGATGTGGACGAGGGCGCGGATTATCTGCGGTATTTGCGGAGGGCTGCATGATAAAGCGACCGGCGCATTACGACCGCTTTCTGATTGAGCCGATGACGTTTGCGATGGCGAACAATCTGAACCCGCTCGAAATGAACGTGATCAAATACACATGCCGCGCGCCATACAAAGGTCAGATGATTGAGGATTACCGCAAAGCTATTCGGTGTCTCGAAATGCTGATTGAAACGCAGCAGCGGCGCGAGCGCATTGATGTCGGGGAAGACCCGCGCGATGTGTGGAAGGACATTCTGTGACCCTCATCGAAGCCGTGGCACACGTCGAAAGCGGCGCCGATCCTTACGCCATGCGGTTTGAGCCGGCATTGTATGACCGGCGCGGCCCGACCGCGTGGCAATGTTCGCAGCGCGAGGCGATCCAGCGCGCGAACCACTGCGACGTGGCGACCGCCGATATGATCGCCTGCACATCCTGGGGCGCGTATCAGCTTCTCGGCGTCAACATCTACGCCAATGGCTACACTGGCGCGATCAGCGATTATGCCAACGCGCTGCAGGAAACCGAGATGCGGGCTTTCGTCCAGTCGTGGGGCGCGGGCTTTGAATCGTTGCTTGACACCGAAGTGGACGCAATCCCCAGCGACCGACTGCTTGCCTTCGCGCGGCGCTACAACGGCCCCGGCGACCCGCAGGCATACGCATCCGCTCTAACCTCCGCATGAGGGTCGGAATCGTCGCCATCGTCGCGATTGTCGCTGCGGTGCATTGGTGGGTGGGGTGAGGGGCTTCCACCCTCTGCTCAGTCTCCAGCGGCGCCGACTGATCTGGTAGTCTCAAAATGCTGCGGACCCTCGTCGGCGCCATCGCTGGCCGTCTGCCCACCGGGGTTTCGTCAGACCCGTTACCCAACTTCCGAAGCCCGTCGCGACCATCGGCTGACCGCTTCCGGTAGCTCACCGCAGCAACAACGACCATACCCAATCCTCCCTCGAAAAGGAACCACGAAATGAACACCACGACCGTCTCGCAAGGCGCGGCGGCGGGCGGCGTTGCGCTGTCCGCTGTCGTGCTGATCCAGTGGATTTTGTCTCTGGCTCACGTTTCGATGCCGACCGACGTAGGCACCGCTGTTGCAGTGCTGCTGTCCGCTGGCGTGCATTACGTCATCGCCAACCATAAGGCCGCGCCGAAAGACGCCGCGCCTTCCACCACCCCCACCGAACAACCGAAGGCTTAATCCATGAAAGTAACCGCACGTTTCGTCTGCATTGGTGCAAAGCAGATTTTTCAACACTGGTATCGTAATGAGGGCGGCGAGCAGTGCTCGCCCGACGCACCGGGAGCCGAGGCCGTAATTCACGAAGAGGTCGAATTCACGGCGATCTGGACCGGCCATCCTGAAGATAACAGCTACTCGGAAGCCACGCCGTCCGGGTCGCTCAAGATGCACATCTCAAACCCTGCTGTGATCGGCTTTTTCAAGTCGGGCGAAGTCTACGACCTCGCCATCACGCACCACTCCAAGGAAGCCTGACCCCATGACCATGACCCGCCGCGCCATCCTCGGCGCAACCGTTCTCGCGCCCGTCGCTCTCGCTGGGTGCGCGACCCTCTCCGGCAATCCGAACCAGATCGCCGCGCAGGTGCTGAGCGACGTCAACCTGATCGCCTCGGGTCTCGCCAACGCGCTGCCGGGCCTTCAGGTTTCCAACGTCGTGCCGGCTGCCGTGATGGCCAAAGCGCAGGCGCTGGTCGGCAAAATCCAGGCGTCCGCCGCGTCCATGTCCGCGACGATCAGCAAGAACGCCGCGCAGCCCATCGTGACGCAGATTGAAACCGATGTGAACGCATTCGCCGCGCTGCTGGCCGGGCTCCCGCTGCCGCCGCCTTACGCGCAGATCGTGCAGGCCGCCGTGGTGCTGCTGCCGGTGATCGAAATCGGCGTCGGGCTTGCGGTGCCTGCTGGCGCTGCGCACGCCATGACGCCGGCTGAGGCGCGGCTGGTGCTCGCGGCGCATTGATGGACCTCTCCCGCATGAAGCTCGGCTGTCGCTGGCAGCCGGGCGATGCGCCGCCTGTGGCAGTCACCGCCGCGCATGTGCCGGAGGTGCCGGGCGCATGGGGCCGGTGCAGCGCGCCGCGGATCAGCGGCGACAATGCGACCATCGGCGATTGCGTCGAGACTGCGGCGGCCAACGCGGTGCAGACGGCGCTTGCCCGCGCCGGACTGCCGGGGCAGATCGCCAATTCGTTCGTGGTCGATCTCTACAGCCGGATCACTGGCTACAAGCCCGGCGAGCCGGCGACCGATCGCGGAACGAACCCGGCTGACCTGTTCCGCTACTGGCAAGCGAACGCCATCGGCGGCTACCGGCTGGAAAGCGTGACCGGGATCGAGCCGGTAGCGGAAGCCGCGATACGCCACGCCATCGTGCAGACGGGCGGCGTCTTTCTCGTCGTCGCGCTCTCCGTCGAGCAGCAGGCGCAAACGGTCTGGGAGCCAGCCGGAACGCCTGGATCGTGGGGCTATCATGCGGTCTGGTGCGATTCCTACGACGGCGCGCTCACGTTCGCGACCTCATGGGGCGCGGACATGCCGATCGACCGCAGCTATTTCACCGCGCCGGGCTTCGTGCATGGCGCGTTCGCTCTCAACCTGACAAGGGCGTGATGTGATGGGCGACGTGGTGAAATTCCCGGAACACATCCGCACGCCGCCAGTCCCCACCGCATACGCGCGCGGCGGGTGGCGGCTGGCTTGGACTTTCCAATTGTGGCCCATATGCGGGCTAGTTCCTGTTTGGGTATTAGACTGGCCATAAAATATTGTTTTTGCGATGAAATTGCTTTATATTGTTTTTATGGAAAACGGAAAAAACGATATTGAACTTTTATCGCGTCAAGACGCCATTAAGTTGGGGCTAAAACGGTATTTTACAGGAAACCCATGTGCGCACGGTCACGTTGCACAACGATTTGTTTCTAGCTTAAATTGCGTTATTTGTGCAACAAATAACAGAGACAGATATCGGTCTCAAAATCCCAATCACGACAAAGAATATACTCAAAAATGGAGAGAGCAAAATCCAGAAAAGCTCCAAGCGCAAAAAGATACAAGACGCAAAAGATATTTTGATAATATAGAAGAATCCAGAAGAAAAAATAAAGAGTATGATTTAAAAAGAAAGGCCAAAAGAAAAATACAAAGAGCTAAATTTTATGAAGAAAATAAAGAAAAAATGCGTGAGCGTAGCCGAAAATATCGAGAAGCAAATTTGGAAAAATGCCGCGAAGCCAATCGGCAATATGCATTAAAAAAACCACATAAATTTCGTGATTCTGCCAATCGACGCCGTGCTCGCCTAGCCAAAGCTGAAGGAAATTATTCAAATGAAGATATTCAAAAAATATTTATCCAACAAAAGGGAAAATGTATAATTTGCCTCGTTAAATTTACTAAAGAAAAAAAATACACAATTGACCATATTATGCCGCTTCATTTGGGCGGCTCAAATGATGTTTCCAATTTGCAGCTTGTCTGCAAAGGATGCAATTCGCGCAAAGGCCACCGCCACCCGATG
>NZ_NCAS01000032.1:0-25216 GCF_002255515.1 Acidiphilium sp. 20-67-58
GCCAACCCAGGCTTCCTGGATCACCGCGACCAGGGCCTTCTCGGACGTCTTCCTGGGCTCGAGGAAAGGCGGGAAGTAAGAGCCCTGCCGCAGCTTGGGAATGCGCAGTTGTAGATTGCCGAGCCGGGTGTCGAGCGAGCGATCGCGGTAACCGTTGCGGTAGGTCGTCCGCTCACCAGTGCGCTCATGGCGCCCGGCGCCGATCAGGCCTTCCACGTCGGCCTCCATAAGCAGTTGCACTACGGCCTCCGCCACACTGCGCAGGAAATCTCCATCGCCGGCTTTCGCCAGCAATTCAGCCAAGGGTAGTCTGTCTTCGGTCATCGGGTCCTCTCGGGTTCGCGTGAAGCTTCGCAACTCCACCGTAGCCGCTCGATCCGATGGCCACCTAAACCCAGGCTCATGCGTTGGATCGGCCCCTCCGGCCGGCTACGCCGACCTCCGGCGCCAATCCAACGCACGGCAGTCAGACAATTTCCACCACAAGCGCAGACATTAGCGATATCGATACCTCGGTCGCCCACCTTGCAGGTGCCCGAGCCTGAACCAGCCCTTCGAACCAGACTCGATCAGACGGGCTCATACCCGCAATTGAGGTTCAAAGCCGCAAGAAATTTAAATATTGTAGCGAGCGCTGGTCCAGTATTCCGCTTTAAGCGGAGTCTTGGTATGATCCATGCATGGCGATAGGACCCCGTCTCGATCTGAGGCATACGCAGTCGCTGGTGATGACACCCCAGCTACGGCAGGCCATACAACTGCTGCAGTTCAACAACACCGAGGTCAGCCAATTCATCGAGGAAGAACTGCTCCGGAACCCGCTCCTCGAACGTGCGGATCCCGAGATTTCCGGGACAGTCGCTCAAGCCGGCGGTGAGCCGCCATCGATCGACACAGTGCTTGCCCGGACGGACAATGTCGAGAAAGTCGTCGATCCCGATCCTTCCGGTATGCATCTGCCGCTCGATGCCGACTTCTCCAATGTCTACGATCCTGGCGGCAGTGGCGAAGCCTCCGGTGGTGGTCTTGCCGATGACAATGACTGGATCGGGCAGATTGCCGATCGGCCGCCGGGATTGCAGGAAAGCCTCGAACAGCAGGCACGGCTTGCGTTTTCCGATCCAATCCGCCGGCAGATCGCGCTTGCGCTGATCATGGCGCTGGATCCGGCAGGGCGGTTGGCGGAACCGCCTGAACGCATTGCCGAAATGCTGGGCGTCGCGACGGATATTCTGGAATCCGTCAGGCAGATCATGCTCCGGTTCGAACCCACCGGCACTTTTGCCGTGGATCTGGCGGAATGCCTGGCCGTTCAGCTGGAGGAGCGGAACCGGCTCGACCCGGCAATGTCCATCCTCCTCGCCAATCTCGATCTGCTGGCCCGGCGCGACCACCGCGCGCTCATGGAGGTGTGCGGCGTCGATGCGGAAGATCTCCGCGACATGATCGCCGAGATACGGCAGCTAAACCCCAAGCCTGGGGCGACGAGCGATGCTGCGGTGATTACACCGGTGATCCCCGACGTGCTGATGCGCCTCGGGCCAGATGGCCAATACGTGCTGGAACTCAATCCCGAAACGATGCCGCGGGTGCTGATCCGGCGAGGCTTCCACGCGCAGATCGCAGCGCGGGCCTCTCGCGAGACAAAGCAGTTTCTCTCGGAACGGGTGCAAAGCGCGAACTGGCTGGTTCGTGCCCTTGAGTCCCGGGCCGAGACCATCCTGCGAGTCGCGGGCGAGATCGTCGTACACCAGGAGGCATTCTTTCGGTTAGGCATCGGATTTCTTCGACCGCTCACGCTCCGGGAGGTGGCGGCCGCGCTCGAAATTCATGAAAGCACCGTCAGCCGGGTGACGTCGAACAAGGTCATTGCGACGCCGCGCGGAATTTTCGAGATGAAATTCTTTTTCACAACGGCGCTCGCGGGCGCGAATGGCGAGAGCCACAGCGCCGAATCCGTGCGGCACCGTATTGCGGCGCTGATCGAGGCTGAACCGCCCGGCCGGGTGTTGTCTGACGATGCGCTGGCGCAACTATTGCAGAAGGAAGGGGTGGATATCGCGAGACGGACTGTCGCAAAATACCGCGAGGCCATGCGCATCCCCGGCTCGGCGCAGCGCAAGCGGGAAAAAAACCTGCTGGCGGGAGGTTGACGCACAACGATCCGGAGCGGTGTAATGCTTTTGTCTAATACCGAGCCTTCTCTGAGCAAGCGTAAACGCCCGCTTCATCAAGGCGGGTCTAGAATGACCGTACTGGCTCTAGCAAAAGGATCTCTCTATGCAGATCACGGTTTCCGGTAAGCAGGTCGACCTCTCGGATGCCCTGCGCGTTCATGTCGCGAACCAGCTCGACAATATCGCTGGAAAATATTTCGATCACGCACTCGAGGCGCACGTGACGTTCAGTCGTGCCCGCAGCTTTTTCACTTGCGACATCAACGTTCACGCCGGACGAGGGCTGACTTTGCGCGGCGAGGGCGAAGCGGCAGACGCTCATGCGGCATTCGATGACGCGGCCGAACACATCGCGAAGCGATTACGCCGATACCGACGCCGTGTGAACGACCATGCGCGTGAGAGCGCCTCCCGTGGCCGCACGGAGACGGTGCGGCAATACGTGTTGCAGGAGGTGGAAGCCGAAGGCGCCGCTCCGCAGGGGGCGGCCGACGGCGCCGCTGGTCTCGATCCCGGCCCCTATGCAGCAGTCGTTGCGGAAACACCGGCTGAAATCGCGTTTCTGTCCGTCAGCGAGGCGGTGATGCGGATGGATCTTGCCAATCAGACGATGCTGATGTTCCGCAACTCCGGCAATCAGGCTCTCAGCGTTGTGTATCGTCGCAGCGATGGCAATATCGGCTGGATCGACAGTTCAGCGGTACGCTGACTGCCTGACCCGTCTCCCGGGTTGCGTTCTCCGTCTGGTCTGGCATCCGAAGGGGTCAGACCAGAGCGAGGGATGTCGATAATCGACACACCCGCGATATGCTGCCCGACGTTTCCTATCGTCTCTCCGAGATCGGATCATTCCTCATAAAGCCGCCAAGGGTGTCAGGAGCTTGTCCTGTCTGCCGAGGCCCGCTTGGGTTTGCCTGGGAACATCATATCCGATCCGAACGGATCGGAAGCTGCTCTAGAGCATCATCCGATCAGATGGAATCACCTGATCGGATAAAGATGCTAGATTTATCAATATGATAGAGCACTACATCCGATCCAATCGGATCGGAAAGTGCTCTAAAGCGAGCTGACCAGCTTGAGCACGGCTGGTCCACCCACGACCAGGAAAACGCAGGGCAGAATAAACATGATCATCGGCAGCGTCAGCAGAACCGGCAGGCGCGCGGCGCGCTCTTCAAAGCGGGTCAGCTGTTCCTGACGCATCTCCGCCGAAAGGGTTCTGAGTGCCTGCGTCAGCGGGGTGCCGTATTGAAGCGTCTGGATCAAGGTCGATGCCAGGCGCTTCAGATTGTCGAGCCCGGTTCGCAGGCCGAGGCCGGCAAGGGCATCACGGATGTTGCCGCTGATGCGCATCTCCTGAGCGGTCAGCGTGAGTTCCTGCGACACGGCCGGATGGGTCAGTTGCAGTTCGGCGGCAACACGCGTGAGGCCGGGTTCGAGGCTGAGTCCGGCATCGGCGCAGATGACCATCAGGTCGAGTGCCTCCGCCAGCCCGGCCTCGACCTTGCGGATAAACCGCTTCCGCCGTTGCTGGATCAGGATGTCCGGCAGGAGAAGCCCGAAAGCGGCGGCGATGGCCGCGGCGATTAGCCCATCCAGCGTGCTGAGACGTAGAATGCGGGAGGCCACCAGAACGCCTGCGAAAAAGCCGACCAGGGAAAGCAGCTTGGTGCCGACGAACATGGCCAGTGCGCCTTTGTCCCTGATCCCGGCCATGCGCAATGTATGTCGCAGTTCTTCCAGCGTCCGGTTGCTGAGCAGACCGCTGCGCGCGACCGCGAGGCCGATGCCCATGGCGATCCGCATATGCAGGAGCTGGGCAGGTCCGTTGCTCTCGCTGGCAGCGGAAGTCGCGCCGATCGCGCGGTCCAGCCGCCGCTGTACCCGTTCCTCGGCGATGACCAGGCGCAGCATCAGCACCGCGACGACGGCAACGAAGATGAACAGGCCGAAAATCCAGATCAGCGCGGTGTTCATGTCAGTTCAGGCTCCGCCGGATGATTTCGCGCATGACCATCGCACCGCCGGCGAGCAGCCCGATGGCGATCGCCAGCAGGATTTTTCCGGCATGGGTAACGAACAACACCCGCAGATACGATGGCTGAATCAACTCGATGGCGAGTGCCGCCACAAGGGGGATGATGCCGAGCACGAGGGCGCTGGTGCGCGCTTCCGAAGCCAGCGCATAGCCGCGTGCCTTCATTGCGACACGCTTGCGGATGACTTCCGCCAATCCTTCGAGCGTTGTCACAAGGCCGCCGCCATAGCGCGATTGCAGGCTGATGGCCGTGGCGAAAAATCCGTATTCGGCGAGTTTCACCCGGTCCGCCATCTGATGCAGCGCCTGTTCGAGCGGCGTGCCGATCGCGACCTGATCGGCGATCCGGCTGAATTCCCGACCGGTTGGCGCCGGCATGTCCTGGGCAACGACGCGCAGCGCCTCCTGCACCGGGATTCCGACACGAACGGTGCGGACAATGGTGGTCAGCGCATCTGGAAACTGGCTCAGCAGCAGCGCCGAGCGGCGGGCGTGGACGGTGCCGAAGGCAAGCCGGGCGACCAGAATGAACAGCGGCGGCCAGACCAGCCAGCCCAGGCCGGCACCGACGGTGCCGATCAGGAACGCGATGCCTCGCGATACCACGCCGGCGCCGATCAGGATGATCCACCACGGCATCGGGTAATCCGGTGCGCGCGCAAGATCGACGCCGACAAGGCCGATAAGCACCATCGCCGGGCGGCGGAGCCGGCCGAGCGGATCGTTCGTTTCGCTCCCGGCTTCGATGGTTGTAACCAGGGTCTGGCCCGATACCCGTGAGAGGCGCAGTTCGAGTGCCTTTTTCGTCCGGTCCACCCGCATCCCGCCCATCAGCGCGAGCGAGGTGCCGCCTATGAATAAAAGCAGCAGCGGGAGGAGGAGAAGGCTGCTCACGCCGCCGCCTCTTCCAATGCAACCGTCCATGCGCGGAGCAGGCCGAAATAGCTGAGCCGTTCGTGAAAGCTTGCCCGCGTATGCGAGACGGCGTACCGGCCGATCACCCGACCGGTCGCATCCTCGCCCAGTACCTCGAACTTGAAAATGTCGTTGAGCAGGGGTGTTTCACCCTCGATTCCGGCGATTTCGGTCAGCTGGACGAGACGACGGCCGCCATCGCGCTGGCGCTCCACCTGAACGATCAGGTTGACCGCGGAGACAACCTGCATGCGGATCGCCCGCGGCGACAGGCCCATGCTCGCCATCTGCACCATGTTCTCGATGCGTGCCAGTGCATCGCGCGTGGTGTTCGCATGGATCGTGGACATCGACCCATCATGGCCGGTGTTCATCGCCTGTAGCATGTCGAAGGCTTCGGGGCCGCGGACCTCGCCGATGATGATGCGGTCAGGGCGCATGCGCAGCGCGTTGCGCACAAGGTCGCGCTGGGTGATTTCGCCCTTGCCCTCAAGGTTCATCGGCCTGGTTTCGAGGCGGACGATATGCGGCTGCTGGAGCTGGAGCTCGGCAGCGTCCTCGACGGTGACGATGCGTTCCTGCTGATCGATGAAGCTGCTCATCGCGTTCATCATCGTCGTCTTGCCCGAGCCCGTGCCCCCGGAAATGATGACATTGAGGCGGCAGCGCGCGGCGATTTCCAGCACCCGCGCGACCGGCGGGGTCAGTGATCCGTATTCGATCAGCTTGCCGAAATTGATCGGCTTGCGGGAAAATTTCCGGATCGACAGACAGGGGCCATCGATCGACAGCGGCGGCAGCACGATGTTGACGCGCGAGCCGTCCTTGAGCCGCGCATCGACCATCGGGCTCGATTCATCGACCCGGCGCCCCACGGTGGCGGCGATGCGCTGGCAGATATTGGTCAGATGGGCATTGTCGCGGAAGCGGACTCCGAGCTGTTCGAGCCTGCCGCGCCGTTCGACGAACACCCGTTCCGGCCCATTGACCATGATATCGGTGATGGTCTCGTCCTCGAGCAGGGGCTCGAGCGGCCCTAGCCCGAGCATGTCGTCCACCAGTTCGGCGGCGATCTGGTTTTGCTCGTTACGGTTCAGTTGGATGCGATGCTCGGTCGCCAATTCGGCGACCATGGCCTCGACGCGTTGCAGCAGGCGCGGGTGATTGAGTCCCACGATCGTCGAGGCGTCGATGCTGGCAAGGCAGAGCCCGCGGATCATCTCGACGTCTTCCTGGCGCAACCGCACCGCCTGGTGAACGGGCGCGGTTGGGTCGACCGCGCGGCGGCCGAAGACCGGTAGCGCGTCCATCAGGCGACCATGGCCGTGGTGCCGACGCCAAGCTGGCCGGCGAGCGCGACGATCGCCTTGCGGAACGCGCCTTTCCGGCCGACGGCGGGCTCGCCGAGATTGTTTCCCTGGGCAACTAGGGTCGGGAGTTCAGGGATCACGAGGGCGATTTCGGTTCCAAGCAGCTCGGCGACCCGCGACACGGGGGGGCAGGTCCGGCGATGGTAGCGGTTGAGGATGACGAGTGGCGGGCCGGACTGCATCTGGCCCGCCGGCAAAGCGAGCCAGCGGCGCGCATTGGCGATGCTGTGCGGCGATCCGGTGGTCACGATCACGCGCGCATGCGCCAGCGTGAGCAGTTCCGTCGCAAACCGCGATGGGCGCGCCGGAATGTCCGCCACCACGAGATTGTATCGCTGGCGCAGCGCCGTCACCAGCGCCGCGCCGCCGCCGGCCTGGTAGTGCCAGGTTTCGTTCAGGGGCTCCTCTGCACCAAGCACATGGAGGCGGCCGGTCGAAGGCTGGGCCGCGCGCTCGATCAACAGCGGGTCGATCCGGTCCGGGGTGTCGAGCGCGTTGCGCAGGCCGGTGCTGGGCGGGACGTTGGTGGCCAGCGCCGCGGTGCCGCGCTGCAGATCGGCATCCAGCAGGATCGTATGACGGCGGACATCCCCGCCCACATGCCAGGCGAGGCAGCTCGCCACCGTGGTGGCGCCGACGCCGCCGGCGGCACCGCATACAGCGACCATCGAGCCGCCGCGCGCGGCTTCGAACGCAGGTATGCCGCCGGCCGCCCACGGCAGCAGTTCCCGCGCGACCATCGCCGGATCGAGCGGCTTCGAGAGATATTCGCTGACGCCGAGCGTGCGCGTGAGGCTGCGGTAGAAGCTGATGCTGCGCTCGCTGCCGATGATCAGCACACGGGTTCCGGGATCCACCACCGGCTCGAGCCGGTGGACCGCGCTCATCGGCTGTTCCTCACCCGAAATGTCGACCAGCAGCGTTCGCGGCGTGTCGAACCGGGCGAGATAGTCGAGCGTTTCGGCAAAGGAGGCGCGTTGGAGCGGCACTCCGGTGGGAAATGCGGAAACCAGCGCCGTGCGGATGGTTTGCAGGCTGGCGTCATCGCTGACGAAGCCCATGAAGGCGGGACGGCTGCTCCCTTGCTGCCCCTGCGGCGGCGGCGAAGGACCGCCGGCCCGATCGAAGGCGGAAGCCGTCATTGCGGGTGATACTCGGTCTTGCCCCCAGCGCCCTGGAACACGGTGATCCCGGTCTGGCCAGGCATATCGAGTGCCGCGAGGGCGGGAGACACCTGGCCGCTGAAAACTGGTGGCGGTTTGGACTGGCGGGCTTTCGCGGCCTCGCTGGGGCGGACACTCAGCGAGAGCGGGCCGAGATGGGCGGCGACCTCGACCTGTTCGGCCTGTTCCGGCGTGACCTCGAGTGTCACGGTCCGTGCCGTCGATTGCGCGGCCGTGTGATTGCCGCTCGCCCCTTGCACAAGGCGCTGGTCGATCGCGATCACCCGCACGTCGGATAGCACGGTTTCCGAGGCGACCTTGCGCGTCGGCGGCAGGTTGGCGCCGACCAGGTTCTGGGTCAGCAGAAGATCGACATGGTCGCCCGGCCAGATCAGGCCGGCGGCCCCGGTGATTGCATCGACGCCGACGGACACCGCACGCATGCCGGGTTGCAGAACGGCGGCGAGAAACCCATGATCGCCGGGACGGATGGCGATGTCCGTGGTCAGAAGTGCCCCGGCGCTCAGCCGGCGGCGAATCATCGCCCCGGTGTAGGACGCGCGGTTCTCCGGAGTATCCCGCACCGCATCGGCGGGGACCTGCGCGGGAGGACGATCCTGCACGGTGAAATCGGACGGCTGCAACAGCGTCCCCGGCGGCAGGGCCTTGCCCGTTGCCAGCAGCGCAATCGTCGGCGCAGCCTTTTTCTGAGAGTGCGCCGGATGCATGTCGATCCAGGCAACGGTTCCGAAGCCGGCAAGCCCGACGGCCAGGACGATGAACAGGACGAGTCTAAGAACCATCAGGACATGTCTCAAAAGATGCGCAGGCGCGATCAATCGGTGACTGAAACGGCCCCGACATGGTGTCCGCAGCCTCGCTCGGCGGAATCTGGCTAAAGATGGCCCCGGCGCCGCATCGAACGATCGGGCGACGGGGCCTGCTCATACCGGGTTCAACCGGGTTAGAGGTTGGTTGTGTTGTTGGTCAGCGTGCCGCCGATCTTGTTGACGGCGTTGCCGAGGTCGTTGGCGAGCAGACCGAACGCCCCGATGATGACAACCGCCATCAGCGCCGCAATCAGTCCATATTCCATCGCGGTTACCCCGCGATCATCCCGTGCGAACGCAAGGCCGCGAACCGCGAGCCAGGTTTTCACGTAGTCAAGCATTGTCATGTCTCCTGCACACCGCATTACGATCCACTGCGCGGCGAAATTGACGACAGCGCCAGAATTTTGCTGGCAGAAGACCCGCAGCCGACTGCTGCGGACCGGAAACTCACCGGAGCATCAAATCAAAACAATCTTACTAAAACGTAAATTAGCTCGGCATTGAAATATTACTTTTGCTCTGTCTCAGGCTGTCTCGCGGGCGAGGAGAGACAATGCCGTCGCATCCGGCCGCGCTCCGATCCGGCCGATCGCCGCCGCCGCCACGCGGCTGGCCAGCGCCGCGCTCTCGACGAGCGATGCCTTGCGGGTGAGACCGACCATGAACCCGGCGGCATAGGCATCGCCCGCGCCGGTCGTGTCGACGACTTCGACCGGAACGGCAGCGACGACATGGCGTTCCGCGCCGGAAACGACGACGCTTCCCGCTTCGCTCCGGGTCAGCACTGCAAGCGGAAGCGTATGTGCGGCCTCGGTCACCGCGCCGTCGAAGTCGTTCTGTTCGAACAGCGAACAGATCTCGGCTTCGTTGGCAAACAGGATGTCGATGCCGCCGGAGGAAATCAGGTCGAGAAAGGCGGCCCGATGGCGATCGACGCAGAACGCGTCGGACAGCGAGAGCGCCACCTTGCGGCCGGCACCCCGCGCAATGCGGACGGCCTCGCGGAACGCATGCTGCGCCCGCGGCGGATCGAAAAGATATCCCTCGAGATAAAGGATCGAGGCGGACTGGATCGCCTCGGCGTCGAGGTCGGTATGGTCAAAATCAATGCAGGCGCCGAGATACGTGTTCATGGTGCGCTGGCCATCCGGCGTGACCAGGATCAGGCAGCGGGCGGTCGGTGCGCCCTCGGGCAGCGGCGCGTGCGGGAAGTCGACCCCGATCGCCCGCAGATCGTTGGCGAAGGCGATGCCAAGCTCGTCCCGCGCCACCTTGCCGAGAAAGGCGGCGCGGGCACCGAGGCCGGCCGCTACGGCGCAACTGTTGGCGACCGAGCCGCCAGAGGCGATCTGCCCCGGCGGCATCACCCCGAGAATGCGCTCGGCGGCCTCGGCGTCGATCAGCCGCATCGCGCCCTTGCGCATGTCGTGCCGGTCGAGAAAATGATCGTCGGTGCGGGCCAGCACATCGACGATCGCATTGCCGATGCCGATGATGTCATAGCGGGTCGCGTCCATGCCTGTCCCCTGCGCGGTCGTTGAAAATTCTCCCTTCGCCTATCACCCGAAAGGCCAAGTCACAAATCCGCCGCAAGCATGAACGCGCGGTTAATCGTGATCCATACGATCCCCTTGCGGAACCTTAGTAAAAATGCACGGTTTTGAGGGCGCGGGCGATTGTCCGGAGCGCGTGCCGCGTGCTAGCGGACAGACAGTAAAAGTTGTGGAGGGTTCGTGATCAGCTTCAGAAAACGCGACGATCAGCCGCCGGAGAGCAAGTCGCGGCAGACTCCCGCGCGGCAGGATGGCGCCGTGGACGATGGCCTCAGCATGCCTCCCTTCCGTCCCGCTTCCCCCGAAACGGTCCCGCAACCGGCGGATGACCAGCAGGCTAAGGAGATGCCCATGGCCAGAACCCCCTTTTCGCCCGGCCAGCCGGCCACCCCCCCGGCAGGCGGCGCCCCGGCCGGCCTTCCGGCCACCGGAACCGGCTTCCGCCCGTCGGTGCGTGATTCCGAGCCTGCCGAACGCCGCACCCTGGTGGTCGGCCGCGGCATCAGCCTGCAGGGCGTGGTTCAGGATGCCGAGCGGCTCGTGGTCGAAGGCACGGTCGAGGCGACCATGATCAAGGCCGCCGAACTTTCGATCAGCCCGGGCGGGGTTTTCAAGGGTGAGGTCGAGGTCGAGGAGGCGGAGGTCGCCGGTGTGATCGACGGCACGCTGACGGCGCGGCATTCCCTGATCGTGCGGGCGACTGGCCGGGTTCTCGGAACTGCGCGCTGCCGCCGCCTGCAGGTCGAGGATGGCGGGCAGATCACCGGCCGTATCGAGATGATCACCGAAGGTGCGTCCAGCTCCCAGACTACTGACTGACGTCCGACTGGCCCGCGGAGGGCTTGAGCAAGCATGAGACGGGGCGTTTTCCTCTGCCTGTTGAGCGCAGCCGCGCTGGCAGGCTGCACCGCGCGACCGGGCGCCATGACGGGCGCATCGGTCGCGTCGGGAGAGAAAATCAGCCTGGTCGGTGCGACGCCGGGCGATCTGCGCGCCAATCTCGGCAAGCCTTCGCTGCTGCGGATCGATGGGCCAGCGCAAGTCTGGCTCTACCACTCGCGGATCTGCCGGCTCGATCTGGTGCTGTATCGCAGCACCGTCGGCCGGCCGGTCGTCCGCCTGGCGCGGACGATGCCGGCGGGCGTGCCCGATACCACCTGCGTTGCCAGTCTGGAACAGCAGCGCGCCTCCTGATATCGAACATATGAACGACCTGCGCGCCGAAAGCGCGCCTGGGCGCGGTTTCTCATGGAGGGCACATGAACGGTTTGCGGGTCGCGATCCAGATGGATCCGATGGAAAGCGTGGATATCGACGGCGATTCGACCTTCGTGCTGATGCTCGAGGCGCAGCGGCGCGGCCACACGCTCTGGCACTACACGGTGCGCGAGATGTGGCTGGAGAGCGGGGCTCTCAAGGCGCGGCTGCGGCCGGTGACGGTGCGCCGCGAGGCGGGCAACCACTTCACCTTCGGCCCGGCCGAGACGGTCGATCTCGCGTCGATGGACGTGGTGCTGATGCGCCAGGATCCGCCTTTCGACATGGGATACATCACGGCGACGCACCTGCTCGAGCATATCCACCCGCGCACACTCGTGGTGAACGACCCGGCATCGGTGCGCAACGCGCCCGAGAAACTGCTGGTCATGGAGTTCCCCGACCTGATGCCGCCCACGATGATCGCGTGGGACCGCGCCGCGATCCGCGAATTCCGCGCCCATCACCGGGACATCATCGTCAAGCCGCTCTTCGGCAATGGCGGGATGGGGATTTTCCGGATCAAGCCGGATGACGAAAATCTTGGCGCCCTGCTCGACACGCATTTCGGCAATTCCCGCGAACCGTTGATGGTCCAGCGCTACGAACCGGCAGTGCGGGCGGGGGACAAGCGGATCATCCTGATCGACGGCGAGCCGCTGGGCGCGATCAACCGCGTCCCCGTCGAGGGGGATGCGCGGTCGAACATGCATGCCGGTGGCGTCGCCCGCCCGACCACGATGACTGCGCGCGACCTTGAGATCTGCGAGCGAATCGGCCCGACGCTGAAGGCGCGCGGCTTGCTTTTCACCGGCATCGACGTGATCGGCGACTATCTTACCGAGATCAACGTCACCTCGCCGACCGGTCTGCAGCAGGTGGCGCGGTTCGATAACGTGCATCTCGAAGCGACGATCTGGGACAGGATCGAGGCGCGCCGCGCGCACGGCCCCTGATCGCCTGCCGCGCGGCCGTGCGGTCATCCCGCCCGGCCGCCGCGGTATTCGACAAGATCGAGCACGATATCCGATCCAAAAGGATCGGAAATTGCTCTGGTTATCAATAAGATAGAGCGCGACATCCGATCCAGAAGGATCGGAACGTGCTCTACAGGTTGGCGACGGCGTGCTGCCGCGCGAGGAACCAGGCATCCACCGCCGATTTCATCGATAGCGCGATGCGGCGGCGGAAAGCCGGGGTGCGAAGCTCGGCCTCGTCCGCGGGGTTGGAGAGAAAGGCGGTTTCCACCAGGACGCTGGGAATGGCGGAGGATTGCAGCACCGCGAAGGTGGCGTGGCGGGCCGGGTTCGGCAGCAGTGGCACACGGGGTGCCAGGGCGCCGACCATTTTCTGTTGCAGCAGATGCGACTCGATCTTGGTGCTGTGCGCCATCAGCGCGAACAGGATTTTCGCGACCTGCGGCGACACCCCGCGGAAATTCGGATTGGACAGGCTCTCGACACTGTTTTCCGACTGCGCCATCCGCGCCGCGAGCCGGTCGGATGCGTGGTTCGAGAAGGTGTAGATGCTGGCGCCGCGCACCGCCGGGTCATGCGCCACGGAATTCGCGTGGATCGAGAGAAACAGCGTCGCCTTGTGGCGTTCCGCGATATCCACCCTTGTCCGCAGCGGAATGAAGATGTCCCGCGAGCGGGTCATCACCACCTCGTAGCCGCCGCGTTCGAGCGCCTGGCGCAGGTCGTGGGCGGTCGAGAGCACGATGCTCTTCTCGAAGATGTTGCCCTGGCCGATGGCGCCGGGATCGTGCCCGCCATGGCCGGGGTCGATCACCACGAGGCGTCGCGCCGAGGCCTCGCGCCAGGCCGCGCGGCTGAGCCGGGGCGGCTGGCCGGGAGTGGCGCGCGCCAGGGCGGACTGCATCCACAGCGGCAGCGTGATTGTGGCTTTAACGCCTGAATCGAGCAGGAAGCGACGGGACAGACGCATCGCAAACCCCCTTTCTGTCGACTTGTAATACTGGCTTCGGCCATGAAGTGCCATCATGGTCTGAGGAATGCACGTTAAATCATTGAGATTGACAATAGGTTGATCGAAGCCGTCCGGCTTCCGGGCACCCCCGGGTTGTGGTTAGTTGCCGCCGACGCATATCGGTAGGGGGAGAAGATCATGCGCGCAACCTTCGTCTTCTACGGCGTCGCCCTGCTTGCCTATCTGCTGATCGACGCAGTCTGGCTGGGGCTGACCGCCGATACCGTCTACCGTGCGGCGCTCGGGCAGATCATGCTCGAAGGCTTCCGGCCGATCCCGGCGCTCGCGGTATACCTGCTCCAGGTGCTCGGCCTTGCGGTATTCGTGCGGCCACGTGCCTTTGCGGCCGGCGCCGCCGCCACGCTCGCCTACGGCGCCGCCTTCGGGGTCTTCACCTACGGCCTGTATGACCTCACCAACCTTGCCACCCTCAAAGGCTGGACGGTCGGGCTCAGCCTAATCGACATTGCCTGGGGTGGCACGGTTTCAGGCCTCGCCTCGGTCTGCGGATGGCTGGCGGCGCGGCGGCTGCTGCGGCCGCGCATTTTCAGGTAGCGCGGTTCAGCTTTCGCCCTGCGGCCGCTCGAAGGCATCCTTGCCGTCGAAGCGCTGCAGCTTTTCGACATGCATCCAGGAATGTTTCTGGCCGATCGCCTTGACCAGGTCCGAAATCCCCTGCGGCCCGTTGCCGGCGGCGGGCTCCTTGAGCATGAAGCGGCAGTCGAAATGATCGACGAGGAAGGTGCTGCCGCCGGTTGCAGGCCAGACCTGCACACCGCGATTGGAAATCGAATCAAGGCGCAGAGCGCTGCCTTCGGCAATCGCGGTCAGCGAGGCGCCGAGTTCGGCCGCCGACAGGCTGCTTTCGAGGAAGATATCGACGCCGAGCAACTCGCGGCTCGCGGGTTCGGTATGCGCGGTGCGGTCCGGCCAGGCCTTGAGCGTCAGCGGCCGGTAGGCGCGCGAGGGCAGATTGCTGGTGCGGCCGAGATTCTCGATCACCTGGCCGACGAATTTGTCGGTGCCGACGCCGTGGCCGCGGGGCGAGAGATCGCCGGTCAGGTTCTCGCCCTCGGCGAGGGTGATGAACAGCGCCTGCTCGATCGTTTCCGCCGTCTCGAAGGCGCCGATATGGCGGAGCATCATGATCGCGGCGGAGAGCAGCGCGGTCGGGTTGGCGAGGCCCTTGCCGGCGATGGTCGGCGCCGAGCCGTGCACCGCCTCGAAGATCGCCGCGTGATCGCCCAGATTGGAGGACGGCGCGATGCCGAGACCGCCGACCAGCCCGGCGGCGAGATCGGAAATGATGTCCCCGTTCATGTTGGAGGTCACGATCACGTCGAACTGCTCGGGGGCAATGACGAGCTGGTGGGCGCAGTTGTCGATGATGATGTGGTCCTGCGCGATGTCCGGATAGTCGGGCCCGACCGCCTCGAACACGCGCTTCATCATGCCCTCGGTGAGCTTCATGATGTTCGCCTTGCTCGCACAGGTCAGCTTCCGGCGATCTTCCGCCTGGGCAAGACCGAAGGCGGCGCGGATGATGCGCTCGCAGCCCGGCCGGGTCATCAGCTTGAGGCACTGGGCGACATCCGGCGTCTGCATGTGCTCGATGCCGGCATAGACGTCTTCGACATTCTCGCGAACGATGACCATGTCGATCCCGCGCCCGGTGAAGGGCGTCTTCACGCCAGGCAGTTCGCGGACCGGGCGGATATTGGCGTAAAGCTCGAAATGCTTGCGCAGGGTGACGTTGGCCGATTTGTTGCCATAGCCGACCGGGGTTTCCAGCGGCCCCTTCAGCGCGATCCCGTTGCGGGCGATGGAGTCGAGGGTTTCGCGCGGCGCGCCGGAAGCGATGCCCTTCCGGAACACTTCGGCGCCGGCTTCGGCGATTTCCCATTCGACCGGCGCATTGGCGGCCTCGAAGATGCGGCGCGTCGCGTCGAAGACTTCGGGGCCGATCCCATCGCCCGGCAAGGCGGTGACACGGGTCTTGGCGAGGGCGGGCGAGGCTGCGGTCATCGTTGGTCCCCCATGGTCAGGTTGTGGCTGCGCGTATACGCCCGCCGATCCAACGAGGCCACCGCAGCGCAGCAAATGGCAGCCCAGACGGAATACCGCGACAATGACACGAAACGGTTAACGAAATCTGCGCCAGACTGGCGCATGATCGCGTTTTCGCAAGGCTGAACCCCGCGCCGCGATCTGGACAGGGCGGGCGGTTTTTCTATTTTCGGGCAGAATGTCTGCCTCATCATCCACACGCGAACTTGATCGCCCTTCGCCCACGCGCTCTAACGGCGAGGTCGCACTGGTGCCGATGACCATCGGCGCCTGCCTCGGCCTTGCCGCCGGATCGTTCTGCGGCGGCTCGCTGCAAAGCATCTATCCCTATGTCGCCGGCCGGCTGGCGACCAGCAGCGATCACGCGCTGTGGACGCTGACCTATTTCCTCATCCACTGGGCGCTCGGCATCGCGCTGATGCCCTGGTTCGCCCGCAAGCTCGGCTTCAAGCGTCTGTTTCTCGCCAGCATGATCATGCTGGCGGTCGGCGCGGGGATGGGAATCCTGTCCCATTCGCTGATGACGATGCTGGTGGCGCGCGGGGTGCAGGGCATTTCGTCCGGCCTGCTGGTGCCGCTGGTGCAGACGCTGCTGCTGCGCCACTTCCCGAAGCGCCATCACACGCTGGCCACGGCGCTGTGGAGCAATTCGATGCTGGTGCCGTTCTTTTTCGGCCCGGCCTTCGGCGGCTGGCTGGCGGTGAATTACGACTGGATCGACCTGTTCTGGCTGGTGATCCCCTTCGCCCTGCTCGCCTTCGTGCTGATCCGGGTCTCCCTGCCGGAAGACCGGCCGACGGCGCCGCCGCCGCCTTTCGACCTTGTCGGCCTCGCCCTGCTCTGGCTCGGGTTGATCGCACTGCAGATCGTGCTGAACCAGGGCGAGCAGTTCGGCTGGTTCGGCTCGCCCTTCATCCAGCGCTACACGATCGCTGCCCTCCTGCTGCTCGGCTGCTTCGTGATCTGGGAGCTGACGAGCGAGGCCCCGCTGCTCGAACTGCGCTTCGTGACCAACCGGAATTTCGGCTTCGGCCTGCTGCTGCTCTGCCTCGGCTGGTCGATCTTTGTCGGCTGGAGCTCGATCCTGCCGCTCTGGACCGAGATCGATCTCGGCTACAATGGCTGGTGGGGCGGGGTTTTGCTGATCCCGCTGGCGCTGACGGCGATTCCGGTGGCCTCCGCCATGGGGCGCGTCGCCCGGCATGTCAGCCTGCGGGTCCTCGCCGCGCTGTGTTTCCTGCTCTTCGCCATCGCCTTCGCCATCGCCGTCTACAATCCCGAGATCGGCCTCGCGGCAACGGTGCCGAGCGAGCTGCTGCAAGGCATTGCGGTCGGGATGCTGTTCGTGCCGCTGACCATGATCATCCTGTCGGAAATCCCGGTCGAGGATCTCGCGGCGGCCTCGACGACCAGCAATTTCATTCGCCTCGCCAGCGACATCGTCGGCGTCACGATGCTGCAGACGCTCTGGCAGCGGCACACCGAGACCGTCGCGGCGCTGACGCGCGGGGCGATGAGCGAGTCCGTCCTGCGCCAGACGCTCGCCCATGCACGGCAAGACGGCGTCTCCCACGCGCAGGCGATGGCGATGATCGCCGGCCGGCTGCAACTCGATGCCAGCACCTGGAGCCTCGATGACGCGCTGCGCCTCTCCGCCTGGATCTGCCTCGTTGCTGCGGCGGTCTCGCTCGTCCTGCTGAAGACGCCCCACCGCCAGGGGGGATGAGCGGCAGCCGGGGTTACGCGACGAACGGCATCAGCAGCATCACCGCGGCCTGTGCGGCGATCCCCTCGCCACGGCCGGTGAAGCCGAGGCGCTCGGAGGTCGTCGCCTTCACCGACACCCGATCGAGCGGAATGCCGGCCAGTTCGGCGACTCGGCTGCGCATCGCCAGCGCGTGGGGCGTGATTTTCGGCCGCTCGCAGATGATGGTGATGTCGACATTGGCGATCGCGCCGCCCTTTTCCGCGACCAGCCCCGCCGCATGGCGAAGGAACCGCGCCGAATCCGCATCCTTCCAGGTGGCCTCCGAGGGCGGGAAATGCCGGCCGATATCGCCCTCCGCCATCGCGCCGTAAATCGCGTCGCAAAGTGCGTGCAGCGCCACATCGGCGTCGGAATGGCCGGCCAGCCCCTTTTCATGAGGCACCTCGATGCCGCACAGCATCAGCTTCCTGCCCTCGGCCAGCACATGCACGTCATAGCCGGTGCCGGCACGGGGCAGGGCGCCGCGGGCGAGAAGGGTCTTGATGTCCATGGGCCGGGATCTCCAGATGGCATGCAGGCGGGGTTCGCGCGGGAACAGGGCGGCTTTGGCAACTGGACGATTGCGCGTCAATGCCCGGCCCTGTAGTGCTTAATTCATGGGCAACGAGATGAGCAGCTTTCCGAAATTGCGGCCGATCCGGCTCAAGGCGCCGGGCGGCGCCGCGCGCGATGTGACGATCGAGACGCCGGTGATCCTGGCGCCGATGTCCGGCGTTACCGACCTGCCGTTCCGCCGGCTGGTCAAGTCGATGGGCGCCGGGCTCGTGGTCTCGGAGATGATCGCCTCCTGGGCGATGATCCACGAGAACGCGGCAACGTTGCGCATGGCGTCGGTCGATGAGGGGACGGGGCCGAACTCGGTGCAGCTCGCCGGCTGCGATCCGGATGCGATGGCGGAGGCGGCGCGCATCGCCGTCGCCGGCGGCGCCGATCTGGTCGACATCAATTTCGGCTGCCCGGTGAAGAAGGTGGCGGTCGGCCAGATGGCCGGCTCGGCGCTGATGCGTGACGAGCTGCGCGCGGCGCGCATCCTCGAAGCCACGGCGAGGGCTGTCGACGTGCCGGTGACGCTGAAGATGCGCATGGGCTGGGACCGGCAGAGCCTGAACGCGCCGACCCTCGCGCGGATCGCGCAGGAAAGCGGCATCGCCATGGTCACGGTGCATGGCCGCACCCGCCAGCAATTCTACGAGGGCACGGCGGATTGGGATTTCATCGCCTCGGTGAAGGATGCGGTCGCCATCCCCGTCATCGCCAATGGCGACATCACGACCGAGGACGAGGCCGAGGAGGCGCTGCGCCGCTCGGGGGCCGATGGCGTGATGATCGGCCGCGGCGCCTATGGGCGGCCGTGGTTTCTCGCCCAGGTCGCGCGCTATCTCACCGCCGGGCAGAAGGTTCCGCCGCCAGACCTCGAAACCCGGCGCGACGTGCTGATCCGCCATTACCGCGCGATGCGCGCGCATTACGGCGAGCAGCCCGGCCTGCGCGTGGCCCGCAAGCATATCGGCTGGTATGTGCGCGGCCTGCCGGGGGCCGCCGAGTTCCGCGGCGTCGTCAACCGGCAGGACGATCCCGCCGTGGTCGAGGCAATGATCCATGACATCCATGCCCGGGCGATGGGCGAGGCGGCGGCGCCGGTGCAGGCGGCCGCATGACCGCCCCGCGCGGCGCCTTCGCGCGCCGGGGACCCGCGATCAGCACACCCGACATGCCGACCGGAGCAGGGCAGCTCCTCGCCGCACTGCCGCTCGCGGTGATCGAGCTTGACGCCGAGGACCGGTTTCTCTTCGCCAACTACGCGGCGGAGGAGATGTTCGGCGCGTCGCAGGCGGTGCTGGCCGGCCGCGCGCTGCACGAATTCGTGCCGGCCGATCACCCGATCTTCATCCTGCTCGACCGCGCCCGGCGCGACGAGGCGCCGGTTGCCGGGCATGATCTCGTCCTCGAAGGCCCGCGCTTCGCGCGTCGCGGCGTGTCGATGCAGGCGGCGGCGATCGTGGATGCGCCGGGCCATCTCGCCGTCACCCTGCAGGACAGCTCCGCCGCCCGCGCACTCGACCAGCAGCTCTCGGCGCGGAACGCCGCGCGCAGCATCACCGGCATGGCGGCGGTGCTCGCGCACGAGGTCAAGAACCCGCTTTCGGGCATACGCGGCGCAGCACAGCTGCTCGAGGCGAACGCCACGCCGGCGGACCGCGAACTCGCGGTGCTGATCCGCGACGAGGTCGACCGGATCCGCGACCTTGTCGAGCGGATCGAGGTGTTCGGCGACAAGCCGCTCGACGTGACGGCCATCAACATCCATCGCGTTCTCGAACATGTGCGCCGGCTCTCGCAATCGGGCTTCGGCGCGCGCATCCATTTCGTCGAGACCTACGACCCCTCGCTGCCGCCGGTCCTCGGCAATCGCGACCAGCTCGTCCAGGTCCTGCTCAACCTCGTGAAGAACGCCGCCGAGGCGATCGCCGAAACCCAGCGGCCGGACGGCGAGATCACGCTGATGACCGGCTTCCAGCACGGGGTGCGGCTGGCCGCATCCCCCGCACGCGGGCAGCGCAACCTGCCGATCTTCATCGCGGTGCGCGACAATGGCGCGGGAATTCCCGAGGATATCCGGCGCCACCTGTTCGAGCCCTTCGTCAGCACCAAGGCCGCCGGTTCGGGGCTGGGGCTTGCGCTGGTCGCGAAGACCGTCGCCGATCACGGCGGGCTCATCAACGTCGACAGCCGGCCCGGCCGCACCGAATTCCGCATCCATCTCCCTCAGTTCGAGGATCGCGCCGAGAGCTCGCCATGACCACGCTGCCGACCATCCTGATCGCCGATGACGACCGCTCGATCCGCACCGTGCTGACCCAGGCGCTGGGCCGGTCGGGCTACCAGGTGCGCACCACCTCCTCGGCGGCCACGCTCTGGCGCTGGGTCGAGGATGGCGAGGGCGACCTTGTCATCACCGACGTGGTGATGCCGGACGAAAACGGACTCGATCTCGTGCCGCGGATCAAGCGCATCCGCCCCGAACTCCCCGTTCTGGTGATGAGCGCACAGACCACGATCCTGACCGCCGTGCAGTCCACCCAGCGGGGGGCCTTCGAATATCTGCCGAAGCCGTTCGACCTCGGCGAACTCCTCGCCATCGTCGATCGCGCGCTGAAGCAGCCGCCGCTCACCGCACCCGCCGAGACCCAGGGCAGCCCGGAGGACAATCTTCCGCTGATCGGCCGTTCCGCGGCGATGCAGGAGATCTACCGCGTCATCGCCCGCCTGACCACGACCGACCTGACGGTGATGATCACCGGCGAATCCGGCTCAGGCAAGGAGCTTGTCGCCCGCGCGCTGCACGATTACGGCCGCCGCCGGCAGGGGCCGTTCGTGGCGATCAACATGGCCGCGATCCCGCGCGAACTGATCGAGAGCGAGTTGTTCGGCCATGAGCGCGGCGCCTTCACCGGGGCGACCAACCGCCATGTCGGCCGCTTCGAACAGGCCGCCGGCGGCACGCTGTTCCTCGACGAGATCGGTGACATGCCGCCCGAGGCGCAGACGCGGCTGCTGCGCGTGTTGCAGGAGGGCGAGTTCACCACCGTGGGCGGGCGCCAGCCGATCCGGGCGAATGCCCGCATCGTCGCCGCCACCCATCGCGACCTCAGGGTGCTGATCCGCTCGGGCCAGTTCCGCGAGGACCTGTTCTACCGGCTCAATGTGGTGCCCATCCGGCTGCCGCCCCTGCGCGAGCGGCCGGATGACATTCCGCTTCTGGCGCAACATTTCCTCAACCGCGCCCATGCGGAGGGGCTGCCGGCCAAGACCATGGCGCCCGAGGCGATGGCGCGGCTTGCGCAGCATCGCTGGCCGGGCAATGTGCGCGAGCTCGAAAACCTGATGCGCCGGCTGTCCGCCCTGGTGCCGCAGGCGACGATCACCGAGGAAATCATCGAGGCCGAGCTCGCCGACCGGACGATGGACGAGGCGGCACACGCCGCGGGAGACGAGCCGGGCGCGGGGGCGCAGCAGGGTATCGAGCACGTGATCGAGCGGCATGTCGCGCGCCTGATCGCCGAGGCGCGCGAGGCCGGCGAGGACGGCGTTCTCTACGACCGCATGATCGCCACCTTCGAGGCGCCGCTGATCCGCCTCGTGCTCGGAGAGACCCGCGGCAACCAGATTCGCGCCGCGGCGATGCTGGGTCTCAACCGCAACACGCTGCGCAAGAAGATCCGCGAGCACGATATCGGCGTGACCCGCCGGGTTGGCTGAGAGGGCGATGGAACCGCAAGCCGCACCGCTCGCGTTGCCCGCGAAGCCGCGCCGCAGGGGGCCGCTCGATTTCCTGCTCGGCCGGGTATCGACGCTCATCCTGGCGACGCTCGCGCTGCTGCTCGGGATCGGCTCGTTCGCCTATCTCGCCGGCGGCATCAAGCTCGAGCTGCATTCGGGCGCCGCCGTGGGTCTTGCGATCGGCGATATCGCGATCCTGCTGCTGCTGATCACGGTGCTGGCGGCCAGCGTCACCCGCGTGGTGATGGAAAGCCGGCGCGGCGCGGCGGGGGCGCGGCTTCATGTCCGCCTCGTGCTGTTGTTCGGCGGCGTGGCTGCGGTGCCGGCCATCCTCGTTGCCATCTTTGCCGCCGTCTTCTTCAATCTCGGCATCCAGGCCTGGTTCAACCAGCGGGTGCGCACCGCACTCGCCGAAAGCCAGCAGGTCGCCGAAGGCTATCTCGACGCGAAGAAGAACAGCATCCGGCTCGATGCGCTGGCGATCGCCAACCAGCTCAACCAGAACGGGCCGATCTTCTACGGCAACCCGCAGAATTTCTTCGACCAGGGCTTCCTGAACGTTCTGGTGGCGCAGACCGCGCTGCACGGTCTCACGCAATCGGCGATCTTCGAGCCGCTGACGAACAAGGTGGTGGCCTCGGCCGGGCTGTTTTCCTCCGAGGGGGTAACCCTGCCGCCCGGCAACATCATCGCCGAGGCGGAGAAGCACCAGGTCGCGGTCTGGAGCGCGCCGAACTCGCTGCTGGAGCGCGCCGTCGTCGAGCTGGAGGCGACGCCGACGCTGATGCTGATGGTCGAGCGGCCGATCGACCCCTCCATCCTCGCCCATGTCGACCGTACGCGCCAGGCCGTCGCGGAATATAACCGGCTGGAACATCACCGCGCCCAGTTCGAGCTGTTCTTCGCGCTGATCTTCGCGACCGTGGCGCTGCTGGTGCTCTCCGGCGCCGCGCTGATCGGGCTGCTCTTCGCCAACCAGATCGCCCGGCCGATCTCCTACCTCATCGAGGCGGCCGAGCGGGTGCGCACCGGCGACTATCATGTGCGGGTTCCGGAAGGAGACACGCGCGACGATGTCGCCGGCCTCTCCCGCGCCTTCAACCGCATGACCGGGCAGATCGCCGAGCAGCGCGCCGAGCTGATGAGCGCCTATGGCCAGATCGACGAGCGCCGCCGCTTCACCGAAACCGTGCTGGCGGGGGTTTCCGCCGGGGTGATTGGGCTTGACCCGCGCGGCCGGATCGAACTGCCCAACCGCGCCGCCTCCGACCTGCTCGGGATCGATCTGCTCGATCACCTGGGCGGCGCGCTCGGCGATCTCGTGCCGGCCTTCCTGCCGCTGCTCGACCAGGTTCGCGAGACCCCGGCGCGGCCGGCGACCGGCGAGATCGATTACGCGAGAGGCGGCGACCGAAGGGTGTTTCTCGTGCGCATCGGCGCCGATCTCAAGGGCGAACGGCCGACCGGCTTCGTCGTCACCTTCGATGACATCACCGAGCTGCAATCGGCGCAGCGCAAGGCCGCCTGGGCCGATGTGGCGCGGCGGATCGCGCATGAGATCAAGAACCCGCTGACCCCCATCCAGCTCTCCGCCGAGCGGCTCAAGCGGCGGTTCGCCCGCGAGATCACCTCCGACAAGGACAGCTTCACCCAGTGCGCCGACACGATCGTCCGCCATGTCGGCGATATCGGGCGGATGGTCGATGAATTCTCCGCCTTCGCGCGGATGCCCCAGCCCAGCATCAAGCCCGAGGATCTGGCGCGGATCGCGCGCGAGGCGGTGATCCTCCAGCGCGGGGCGCATCCCGGCATCGAATGGGTGGTGGAAAGCCCCGAACCCGCGCCGCGTGCGGCGTGCGACGCCCGCCTGATCGGCCAGGCGCTGACCAACCTGTTGCAGAACGCGGCCGACGCCATCGGCATGCGCCCGGACAATGTGGGGCGCGAGGCCGCCAACGGCCATGTCCGGCTCCGCATCGAGCGGCAGGGCGAAGAGTTCAGGGTCTCGGTCAGCGATGATGGAATCGGCCTGCCCGTGCAGGATCGCGCCCGGCTGGTCGAGCCCTATATAACGCAGAAACCGAAAGGAACCGGGCTGGGCCTCGCCATCGTTCGCAAGATCATGGAAGATCATCACGGCAGACTTGAACTCGCCGACCGCGAGGATGGGGCCGGAGCCGTGGTAACACTGGTGCTGAAGGCGAGTTAGGAGATTCATGTCCGAGATACTGATCATCGATGACGAGCCCGATATCCGCCTGCTGGTCGACGCGATCCTGCAGGACGAAGGCTATGCCACGCGCAATGCCGGCAATTCGGACGAGGCGCTGGCCGCGTTCCGCGAGCGCCGGCCGTCCCTCGTCGTGCTGGATGTCTGGTTGCAGAATTCGCCGCTCGACGGGCTCGATCTCCTGAAGGTGATGAAGGCCGAGGACGAGGGCGTGCCGGTGGTGATCATTTCCGGCCACGGCACGATCGAGATGGCGGTGAACGCCATCCAGCTCGGGGCGTATGATTTCATCGAAAAGCCGTTCAAGTCGGACCGGCTGATCCTCGTCATCCAGCGGGCCCTGGAGGCGGCGCGGCTCGCCGCGGAAAATGCCGAGCTGCGGCTGCGTGCCGGGGCCGATTCCAGCCTGACCGGCGATAGCCCGGCGATCAACGGGCTCCGCCATGCCATCGACAAGGTCGCGCCGACCGGCTCGCGTGTGCTGCTCTCGGGAGCCGCCGGTGCGGGCAAGGAGGTGGTCGCGCGGATGATCCATGCCAGCTCGAAGCGGGCGGATCAGCCCTTCATGGTGCTGAACTGCGCGATCCTCGCCCCCGAGCGCTTCGAGATGGAGCTGTTCGGCACCGAGGCGGGGGCCGATCCGCAGGCGCAGCCGCGCCGCGCCGGCGTGCTGGAGCGCGCCCATGGCGGCACGCTCCTCCTCGACGAGATTGCGGACATGCCAGTGGAAACCCAGGGCAAGATCGTCCGCGTCCTGCAGGACCAGGCCTTCGAGCGCATCGGCGGGTCGACGCGGGTCAAGGTCGATGTCCGCATCATCGCCAGCACGGCGCGCGACCTGCAGGCGGCGATCGGCGCCGGGCGGTTCCGCCAGGATCTGTATTATCGCCTCGCGGTGGTGCCGCTGCGGGTTCCCTCGCTGCGGGAACGGCGGGAGGATATCCCCGCCCTCGCGCAGCATTTCCTCAAGCGTGCGGCCGACACGTCGGGCCTGCCGCTGCGCCCGCTCTCATCCGAGGCGCTCGCAGCACTCCAGGTGCATGACTGGCCGGGCAATGTCCGCCAGCTCCGCAATGTGATGGACTGGCTGATGATCATGCATCCGGGCGAGCCCGGCGAACCCTTCCGCGCCGAGCATTTACCCGCCGAGATCGGCGCGCACGCGCCCCGCGCCCTGGCGATCGACCCGCTGGCCGACATCATGGCCCTGCCGCTGCGCGAGGCGCGGGACGTCTTCGAGACGCAATATCTCCAGGCGCAATTACTGCGCTTCGGCGGCAATATCAGCCGCACGGCGAATTTCGTCGGCATGGAGCGCAGCGCCCTGCACCGCAAGCTCAAGCAGCTGGGCATCGGCGCCGAGGACCGCGGCGCGCTCTGATCCGGACGGCGTTTCTGATCCGCCGCCAGGCGGAATGCCCGGCGGCGGATCGGATGGTCTGGAGCACGTACCGATCCTTTCGGATCGGATGGTGCTCTAGGTTCTGTACCTATTGCCATGACTACGGGGCGTCTGATTCAAGTCTGTTCGGAGGACTTGGAACATGGCGGAACTTTTCTGGCTGAACGACA